>JAUZPN010000050.1 GCA_030705885.1 Bacillota bacterium
ATTCTCACTCATTTTTTATGCTCCTTTATTTCTATGAATTAAGATTTATCCATGAAGTTCCATTGAATGTACGTTTTATTGAATTATCAATGTCTATAATTTCATCATTTTTTATAAATCCAGTATTAGTGGTGGATAGACTAGAAAAGGTACCTATTATTTTTCTATTACTTCCACCTGTACTAATTACTTTTTCATAATTAGTTTTTGGAGTTGGTACAGAAGAAAAAGTATTCATGGTCATGCCATTTATATGTCTTCCATCATATATTAGCATAGGATTATTAACAGTAACTCTAAATAATGCATACTGATATGGAACAGCCACATTACTTGAATTATCAACATATACATAAACCCCAACATACCTGTTTTCTATAGGCATATTTAATTTTATTGCAAATATTTTAGTATTGTCACTTACAACAGTTTTATCATTTTTTATAACCTCATATCCTAAGTTTTTATCATAATCATCAAATACAAAAAATCTAAATGTATAGGCACCTGTCTTTCCAAAGAAAAGAAGGTTTAACATTTCACTTGTACTAGTCGTAAATGGATTATATGCAGAGCCAGAGATTGCACTAGATTGTAAGTAACTAATAGATATATTATTTATATTATTTATATCAGTATATTTGTTAAATTCATAGTTTACAGATACTAATCCGTTTTTATCAAAAATATTATATTTGCTAAGGGCATATCCTATATTAGTGTAAGTTCCATCTGTATTTAGTCTGCTGACAAATACACCTATGTCAGTTGAAGTATACATTGGTCTATTTCTCATAGAACAATTATCTATAGTAACCTGACCAGTATAAGTATCTTTTATAACAATATGCCTTAATAAAGGTAATGAAGCAAAGTTTAAATGAGTATCAGCTGTAAAGGTACAATTTTCAATCTTTACATTTCTACATAACCCATTGTTATCTTTTATAACAATAGGGTCAAAAGGTACATTATTTACTTTACCCTGACAGAAAATTTCACTATCTTTTACAACAACAGCAGTATTCTCAAGAATTATAGAACCTGATTCACCATGTATTCTTTCTAGTGTGCATTGACAATTACTTAAATATATCTCTCCATTCATTATATTAGCAATCTTTAAAGTTCTACCTGTAGAAGCATTTACTCTAATAGCTTTTACAGGTTGTGTATAATCATAACCACCTGTTGAAAATTCTATATTTTCTATTATTCCATTATTTCCTCTTATACCTTGGATATTGATAGCATATTCTGTACGAGGATAATCTACAGCGTCATTGGTAGTTATAGTGCCATCATGAATATATATTCTATCTAAAAAATTACTAGGTAAATAACCAATATTTATACCTCTTACATTCTGCATCATAAATCCATCAATTTCTGTATGGTCACCTATTAAAATACCCCTAGTGCCTGCTAAAGATTGTCCGTTTATTGTAAGTCCATGTATAATTATTCTGGTTGCATATACACTTCCAGCAGCATTTATACCATCACTTGTATTACATAATACTGCATATTTTTGTGGAAATAAATTATTATTATTAATATTCGTAGAATCAATTTTTAAGACACTACCATCCATCCAAATATGCTTTAAAGAAGTGTTAGTTATTATTATTGATCCTCCTTTGATCAAATACACTCTTCCTTTGCCTGTTCTACCAAAGAAAACCGAGGTTGAAGTATTAACACTTGCACATTGTATACAGTTATTTATTGCAGTAGAGCAGTCTGTTATCCCATCACCAACTGCCCCAAATCTTTCTACATATCCATAAGGATAAGTAGGATTGGTGACTAAACACACACCATTTAAGTATTCATTAGGTTGTGGGGGATAATCTGCCTTTAGATTTAAAGACGCACTTTGTGCATCCAATCTTGCACCAATATCATTGTAAACCTTATTAGTAGTATTGTCGTAATGTGCATTAGTCATTTCTGTTTTGAAACTTGAAACATCATTTAATGCGAGCATAAGAGTTGTGAACTCATCAGTGCTTTCAATTGCAGAATCATCTTCGATAGCTTCTGTAATTTCAAACTGAAAAGTTTGAGATATTATTTTTTCATTATTTGTACCATAAATTACTATTTCAGCTTTTGATATTCCGATGGAAGTAGTGCATTGAGTAGTGAGTACATAACTGATTAACCCTATTTCAGCATCTTCTATCACACAATTGTCAAATATTTTTGTATTGTCAGGCTTTTGTATATAAATTTTAGCTGTAAATCCTGTAAGATCAAATGCAACTTCATTTTGTATTAATGATATAAATAATTTACGAGATAAGACTTCACCACTCTTAAATTGATATGTTGGTATTGAAGAATCACTTGTAAAACTAAGTGTAAAATTTTTATTAATTTGTGTCATATAAATCACTCCTATTTAAAATATTTTTATATATTTCCTTCCTACATTTTCTAAAATAATTAAGTTAAAGTATTAGGAAATTTAATGGTTCTTAGTACTTCTATTTTTTATTCCATGCTAGATTTTCTATTAATTCATTCATGTTAAATACTCCTTTCATGTTTATTTTTATGTTTTTTGTTTACAGGCTTATTTTACGTCACTATGAAGTAAAAAACAACTCTTATATTACGTCTTAATGACGTAATATATCGAAATAGCTCTTTCTACGTATTTATTACTAAAAATTTCTTTGAATTATTGACAACATGACGTAAATGACGTATAATTTCATTATTTAAAAATAAAGGAGTTTTTTAGAAATGGATAATAAATCATTGGGATTGCTAATCAAACAATTAAGAAGTGAATATAGTTTAAAAATTGGAAAAAGATTTTTTCAAAAAGATTTAGCTGAAACTTTAAATGTTTCAAGAGGATATATTGGAGACATTGAAAATGGAAGAACTAAGCCAAACGACAATTTATTAGAAAAAATAGCTAATTTCTTCGAGGTGCCTTTAGATACATTTAAAGATGACAATTCCACAGGATGCTATATAAATGGAACAAAATTAAAACAATTACGAAATATATTAAAACTGTCTCAAAAGGATTTGTCTGATAAACTTGAATTAAACGATATTAATGCAATTAAAAAAATTGAAAATGGCAATAAAAGCATTACTTTAAATATGTTAAATAAAATATCAAACTTATTTAAAGTTGATTCAAATTTTCTATATAGTAATAACAGAGATGCAATCACAACATGTTCTAAATGCGGTTTAAGCTATTGTCCATTGGATGAACATGAGTATTTAAAACATGTTAAATACCATAATTCATATGAAGAAGCTTTAATTAAATTTGGGGATTTATACGGATACCAAGAAGGAGAGTCTATTCAAAAAGATTTAATTAAATTTTTAAAAGATGACAGTATTCAATTTAATGAAAAATATGATAAAGCAATCCAGTTGATTAGATATTATTTTAATAGGAGTGTAAGAAACAATTCTTACGATACAAGACATGTAAATTTTGATGAATATATCCCAATGTTACTAAATCAGGATTTTTTTAAAGAAAAACTTCAAGAGAATATATATATCGCTTTAGTTAATAAATATGGAACGAAAAGTGGTTTAAAAGAAGGAACTGCCGATTATGAAATTCATGAAGAAACTAAAAATAATTCTTCTCAAATCGATACTATAGCCGCACACTTAGAAGGAAAGAATATAACACCTAAAAAAATGAGATTATTAGAAAAATACATAGATACATTATTTGATGAATTTGACGAAGATTAATTTATGCTTTTGAAGGGTGATGGGTACTAATGATTTATGAGGAATTATTAATTGAATCTGAAAAAAGTGGAATAAAAATTAAAGAAAAGTCCTTAAAATATGGTTTTAAAGGATTATATAAAAATGCAAAAGTAATTATAAACAGTAACATAAAAACTAACAATGAAAAATCATGTGTCCTTGCTGAAGAGTTAGGACATCATTTTAAGACGGTCGGAAACATTGTTGACCAATCCAATCAAAGCAATAAAAAACAGGAGAAAATAGCTCGCAATTGGGCATATGAGAAGCTTGTTGGAATAGTACAAATCATTAATGCGTTTAAGGATGGAATTAACACAAGATATGAAATGGCTGAATATTTAAATGTTACAGAAGATTTTTTGGAGGATGCCATTCAGCATTACAGAGAAAAATATGGTGAATACTATAGAATTGACTGTTATATGATTTATTTTTACCCCTTCTTTGGAATTATGAAAATATTTTAGAAAGAAGGTGATTATATGACTTATGGCAAATATTGTGGTAGATTTAAAAAGGTTATGGAAAAATTACAAATGAATCACAGACCACACGACATACTTTTATAACTCTTGAAAAAGAATATTACTTGAAAAAGTTAGAACCCTTGAAAATCAAGGGTTCTAACGATTATTTATTTATTCATAGCCTCTTCTACAGCAACGGCTACAGCAACTGAAGCTCCAACCATTGGGTTGTTACCCATTCCGATTAATCCCATCATTTCAACGTGAGCTGGAACTGATGAAGAACCTGCGAATTGAGCATCAGAGTGCATTCTTCCCATTGTATCTGTCATACCATAAGAAGCTGGACCTGCTGCCATGTTGTCTGGGTGAAGAGTTCTTCCTGTACCACCACCTGATGCTACTGAGAAGTATTTCTTTCCTAAATCAACGCATTCTTTCTTGTAAGTTCCTGCAACTGGGTGCTGGAATCTTGTTGGGTTTGTTGAGTTACCAGTTATTGATACGTCAACGCCTTCTTTGTGCATTATTGCAACACCTTCTCTAACGTCGTCAGCACCATAACATCTAACTTTTGATCTTTCTCCGTCAGAATAAGCTGTTTCTTTAACTATTTCAAGTTTTCCTGTATAGTAATCAAATTTAGTTTGAACATAAGTAAAACCATTAATTCTTGAGATTATAAAAGCAGCATCTTTTCCAAGACCATTTAATATAACCTTTAATGGCTCTTTTCTAACTTTGTTAGCTGATCTAGCAAGTCCAATTGCACCTTCTGCAGCTGCAAATGATTCATGTCCTGCAAGGAAAGCAAAGCATTTAGTTTCTTCTCTTAAAAGCATTGCAGCAAGATTTCCATGTCCAAGTCCAACTTTTCTGTCATCTGCAACAGAACCAGGGATACAAAATGCTTGTAAGCCTTCTCCGATAGCTTCAGCAGCTTCAGCAGCTTTAGTGCATCCTTTTTTTATAGCTATTGCAGCACCTACTGTATATGCCCAGCATGCATTTTCAAAGCAAATTGTCTGAATTCCTTTAACAATATTATAAGCGTCTATGCCTTTTTCATCACAAACAGCTTTAGCTTCTTCTATAGAATTCATACCGTATTTTTTTAATACTGGTATAATCTGATCTATTCTTCTTTCATAACTTTCAAATAATGCCATTACAATCTTCCTCCTATCTCTTATTCGTGTCTTGGATCTATAACTTTTGCAGCTTCAGCGAATCTTCCATATGTACTAGTTGCTTTTGCCATAGCTTCGTTTGCATCCATACCTTTTTTAATCATGTCCATAACTTTTCCTAAGCTTACAAATTCATATCCAATAACTTCATCATTTTTATCAAGAGCTATATGTTTAACATAACCTTCAGCCATTTCAAGATATCTAGTTCCTTTAGCCTTTGTTCCATACATAGTACCAACTTGGCTTCTAAGTCCTTTTCCTAAGTCCTCAAGTCCTGCTCCAATAGGTAGTCCACCTTCTGAGAATGCAGTCTGAGTTCTTCCATAAACTATTTGTAAAAATAATTCCCTCATAGCTGTATTGATAGCATCACAAACTAAATCTGTGTTTAATGCCTCAAGAATAGTCTTTCCTGGAAGAATTTCTGATGCCATAGCAGCTGAATGTGTCATTCCTGAACATCCTATAGTTTCTACTAACGCTTCTTCGATAACACCATCTTTAACATTAAGAGTAAGTTTGCAAGCACCCTGCTGTGGAGCACACCAGCCTATACCGTGAGTTAATCCTGATATATCTTTTATTTCTTTTGCTTGTACCCATTTTCCTTCTTCAGGAATTGGTGCTGGTCCATGATTTGGTCCTTTAGCAACGCAAGTCATTTCTTCAACTTCTTTTGAATAAATCATTTTATTATCTCCTTCCTTTATGATAATAAGCATATAAACTCATTAAACATAGATAATTATTTTTTGTTAACATTACTGATCGTTTTTATTTTAACAAATAAACTTATTTTATACAATGTTTTTGACAAGAAAAAATTAAAATTAACAATTATTTTTAATTTATATATTAAATTTTTCATAATTTAATCATAATAATATTGATATTTTATAAACTTTATTATAAACTAAATATATACAAAATATGAATTTCAAAATTCAGGGTATTTATTTTTTGATAAATTTAATTATTAATAAATATTCCACTTTATTAGAATATAATATATCTTGTATATTATTTACTAATTTTACGGAGGCATATTAAATGAACATTAACTGTAACAAAATACATAAGTATACAGCTTTGTTGCTAATTATTGTAATTTTTTCATTATCAACTGCTTGCGGAAGAGCTTCTTCAAAATCAACAGGCAGCGCTAATAAAAATCCAGTTGCTACAATACAAATGGAAGATGGTAAAAAAATCACAATTGAATTGTATCCTGATAAGGCACCTAATACTGTAAACAACTTTATAACATTAGCAAATAAAGGTTTTTATAATGGATTAACATTCCATAGAGTAATTCCTGGATTTATGATTCAGGGTGGAGATCCTCAAGGTACTGGTACTGGAGGACCTGGTTATTCTATAAAAGGTGAATTTAGTTCAAATGGTTTTTCAACTAATACTTTAAAACATGAAAGAGGAGTTATTTCAATGGCTAGGGCTCAAGAACCTAATTCGGCTGGGTCTCAGTTTTTTATAATGGTAGCTGCTGCCACAAACCTTGATGGTCAATATGCTGCTTTTGGAAAAGTAATTGATGGTATGGATGAAGTTGATAAAATAGTCTCTGTAAAAAGAGATGGCAGCGACAAACCATTAAGTGCACAAAAGATGAAGAAAGTTTCCGTTGATACTAAGGGTGTCGATTATAGTAACGTAGAAAAAGTTAAGTAAAATAATCTACATCTTATAGTTATATCCCCAATATTAGTGAACATTTTACTTTAAATTGTTCTCTAAAACATTAACTACTAGTTTATATAAAACTAGTAGTATTTTTTTTAACATATAAATTAGATATAGTTTAAAATTTGTTTGAGTATTGTTTTTTTATCTATACTTTTCTCTTTTTTTTAAAGCAAATTTAACATCTTTATTTCCATTCTTTTTGTAAAATTCCATAGCAATATAAATCATACCACTTAAAATCTCTATATACAGCTTCCCTTAATACACCTTCTTTAATAAAGCCTATAGATTCATATAACTTAATTGCAGGAATATTATATGAAATTACATTCAGCTGTATCCTATGAAAATTTAGTTCATTAAATCCAAAATCAAGCATTAAACTTAATGCTTCCTTACCTAAGCCTTTTCCAATATAATTTTTATCACCTATTCCAATAAAAAATACTGCAGTATTACTGCTCCAAACTATTTCATCAAAGCCTGTAACTCCTATAATATTGTTATTGTCCTTATCTCTTATAGCAAAAATATATCTTTCATTAGTACTTTCAAAATAATCGATATAATCTTTTAAACTTTTTTTAGAGTAAGGCACTGCAGGAATATAATCATATTTTCTTAAAAAGTCCACACTGCTTAACCAATATTCAATATAATTTAAATCCTCATCTTTTATTCTATTTATCTCAATTCTATCTCCAACAAGCAGATTTCTCATTTATAATCACTACCCTATTACATTTTTTTATATTTTCTTTATTATTGTTTTCTATAATATACTTTTTAGCAAATCCAGAAGGATTATATGACATTTTAGCCTTTCTTAAGCCCTCTACCCCTAAATCCTCTTCTCTATTAATATATTTTAAATCATTGTATTTCTCCATTACAAATGTTCTATTAATATATGCATACACTCCCTGATATTCTGGATCACATTTTTCTATATGGATTATAGCCATCTTGTCATTTACTTTTTCTCCTATAGAAAAACCTGCTATTTTTCCTTCTGCATATACAGCCATAGTATCAATTCCTAAGTAATCTTTATTTTCAAGCAGTTCTTTAATACCTTGAAGTTCAAATACTAGTTCAGATGTTTTTTCTTTTTCATTATCAAACCATTTTTGCGAAAGCTCAAGACAGTCATTTATTACCTTTTCATCATTAATTTCTTTAATTTCAACATTATATGATTTTATAAATTGATTGTAATGATTTTTCTTACTATGATATTTTTTTCCTGAGAGATTTGAAAGTTCTTCTACATTATAGATATAATCAAAATTATTTTCATCCTCTTTAATTGTAATATCTTTATTTAGGATATCATTAAGAACATTAAGGAAAGATTCCTCAATGTCCCTAAATAAAACTTTCATTTCAGGATGATTATTTTTATATATAATGAGTTCTGATATGATATCTCTAATATTATTTTCGTTATATCCTATAGGCTGCATGAAATAAGTTCCTTCATCTTCCTGAGTCTTTTTTATAATCAATGTATTATGAGTAACTGCATATTCTACTTTACAATATTTTCTCCACAAATATAATGTAGTAAAAGAATACTCATAAGTATTAAAATTATATTCTGATAAATATTTACTGAATAGTTCCTTGTCAGTAATCTCTAATTGCTTAAAAAGCAGCATTAATATCACCCTCTATTATAATAAGCACTATACTTCTATTTAAATTCAATTTTACCTTCATTTAATATAACTTTAACAATTGAACCATCAACAATTTCTTTATGAAGGTATCTTTCTGCAATTTCATCTTCTATATACTTTTGAATTGTCCTTCTTAGTGGTCTTGCTCCATACTTATTATCATATCCCTTTTCGAGAATGAATTCTTTAACTTCTTCTGATATATCTAATGTAATATTTTTCTCATTAACTTCATCTAATACTTCTTTCAGCATAAGATCAACAATCTTATAAAGCTCTTCCTTAGAAAGCATTTTAAATACTATTGTTTCATCTACCCTGTTTAAAAATTCAGGTCTGAAAACTTGCTTTAATGCATCATTAACATGGCTTTCCAGTGCATTATATCCTTGGTTTGCAAAGCCGAGTCCATTAGACTTATAATTAGTACCTGCATTTGATGTCATAATAATAACAGTATTATCAAAATAAACTGTTCTTCCTTGGTTGTCAGTAAGTCTTCCATCCTCAAGAATTTGAAGCAGCATATTGAACACATCAGGATGAGCTTTTTCAATTTCATCTAAAAGCACAACAGAATATGGTTTTCTTCTTATCTTTTCAGTTAATTGGCCGCCTTCATCATAACCTACATATCCTGGAGGCGCTCCAATAAGCTTAGATACAGTATGTTTTTCCATATATTCAGACATATCAATTCTTATGAGTGCTTCTTCACTGTTAAACAGTTCTACAGCTAATGCTTTTACTAGTTCGGTTTTACCAACTCCTGTAGGTCCTACAAATATGAAAGAAGAAGGTTTTTTCTTTTTTCTAAAGCCTAATCTGTTACGTCTTATAGCTTTTGAAAGTGATGTTATAGCTTCATTCTGACCTATAACTCTCTTATGCAGTCTATCTTCCAAATTAATCAGCTTGAAAGATTCTTCTTCTGTTATTTTATGTACAGGTATTTTGGTCCAAGCTTCTATAACAAAAGCTACATCATTTTCTGTAAGCTTAACTTCATTACATTGTCCTTCAATTTCTTTAATTTTTTCCTGGAGTCTGCATTCTTCAGTTTTATACTCTGCAGCACTTGCATAATCTGTGCTGTCAGCAGCTTCTCTCATTTTATCCTGAACATCATCCAGTTCTTTTTTTAATGATTTTAACTCAACAAGTCCAAGATTTTTTAGATTAGCTCTTGAGCTTGCTTCATCAATAACATCAATAGCTTTATCAGGTAAAAACCTATCAGAAATATATCTTTCAGACAAAACAACAGCAGTTTCAATAACTTCATCACTTATTTTTACTTGATGATAATTTTCATAATAGTGTTTTATTCCTTTTATAATTTCAATAGTTTCTTCTATAGTAGGTTCTTCAACTAATACAGGCTGAAATCTTCTTTCAAGTGCAGTATCTTTTTCTATGTGCTTTCTATATTCATCAATAGTTGTAGCACCAATTACTTGAATTTCTCCCTTAGCTAATGCTGGCTTCAATATATTAGCAGCATTCATAGCTCCACCCTGCACATCTCCTGCTCCTATAATATTATGGACCTCATCAATAACTAAAATAATATTTCCATTATCTCTAGCTTCGTCTATAATAGACTTCATTCTGCTCTCAAACTGTCCTCTAAATTGAGTTCCTGCTACAATAGCTGTTAAATCAAGCAGGTATATTTCTGAATCATAAAGCTTTGCTGGTACCTGCTTTTCTGATATTCTTACTGCTAAGCCTTCAGCTATAGCTGTTTTTCCAACTCCAGGCTCACCTATAAGAATTGGATTATTTTTTGTTCTTCTATTTAATATTTGAATTACTCTATCTATTTCTCTATTTCTTCCTATTACTTTATCAACTTCATTATTTTTAGCTTTATTTGTTAAATTAGTACCATACATATCTAAGTATCTTCTCTTTTTTTTAGCTTCCCTTTTAGTTCTTGTAGTTGTCTTTTCTGTATGAATATCTGCAGCATCTTTGCTAGTGGATTTTTCCTCTTTTTTATCTACATTATGTACATCAGGTGTAAAGTTCTCCATAAAACTTGCTAATAAATTATTACCTTTGACATCATCTATATTCATATCTGAGATTGTATTGCTCATTTGTTCCATTAAATTTTCTGCTTCCTCTTGTGATATTCCTGCCTGCTGCATAAGCTGTTCAACAATTGGAAGTCCCATTTTTTTTGCACAAGGTATGCATAGTCCCATCATTTCTGACTTACCATTTTCAACCTTAGCAGTATATATTGTTGCTATATTTTTTTTACATACGTCACACATTTTCATATTATCATCTCCGTTTAGGATTTTATTCTATACTTTCCTCAGTCACATTTAGTTCCAATTAATTTGTAAATGATAGCGGAGAAAAGTTTCTTTTAGAAATTTAGCATAACTTTGTGACCGTGGATAGTATATTTAATTATTCTAACACACTTCAAATTAGTATACACTATTTATATACATTTATTAAATGAATATTTTATTAATTTTTACTTAATAACTTTAAAAGAGTACGCAAAATACGTACTCTTAAGTATTTTTATTTTTTTAATTGGTGCAGAAGATGGGACTTGAACCCACACGCGGTTAAGCACTGGCTTCTGAGACCAGCCTGTCTGCCAATTCCAGCACTTCTGCACTATCAGTAATTTATTAATGAATACTTAATATGATAAATTATCCACTAATTAATGACTAAATTATTTTATCACATAATCATAAAATAATGAAGTGTTTTTTTAAATTTTTTATTTTAATTTCATTATATAGTACTTAAATATATTTTGTTTGTTCTTAATATAACCTTCAATATACTTATAAAATTTTATTTTATCAAATTTATTATTTTTCTTATTTCCATAAAACTCATCATAGCTTGCATTAATAATTTCCATCATGTTGCTTCTTAAATATTCATTTTTGATTAATAATGCAAACTCCTTATCACCTGTATAATCAGGTTTAAAAATTCCTATCTGCATTAATCTTTTCTTTGAATATTCATATAATGGTATAACACTTTCATTAGAAATAATACGTTTAATTTTAATTTTTATTATAATTGCTTTTAAAATAATTATAATTAAAATAATTAACATTACCTTAGCTATGTTTAATGTCCACTTTTTAATAACTGCTAATGTAGAAGCATTAAATATTTTGTTATAACTTTTTAGTATAGAAACATTATCTTTTTTTGGTACAACTGGAATATGTGTTGATGCAGCAGTAGGCTGTGCAGTAGTGTGTGAAATATAGTCAGATGATGTTAATTCTGTTTCTGAAGTCATATTGTTTTCATCACTAGATGGAACAGAATCCAAAACTGACCACAGACCAGAATTCTTTCCATCCATTAACAATACCTCGCACCAAGCATGAGCATCGCTATTTTTCACTTCATAACTTCCATGTACAATTTTACTATTTGCCATATTAAAGCCTTCGACATATCTTGCTGGTATTCCAACAATCCTGCAAAGTATAACAGTAGCTGTTGCAAAATAAGTACAATAGCCTTCCTTCTGCTTAAATAAAAAATTGTCAACAAATTCTTCATCATCAGGAACATAAGGAACATCAGTTGAATATTTATAATTTTTTTGTAAGTATTCTTTTATTTTTTGGACCTTCTCTAAATTTGTTTTACTTCCTGCTGTTATTTTCTCCGCTAATCCCCTAGTTTCATAAGTAATATTCTCTGGAAGCTGCAAATATTGTTTATATTTATTTCCATAAATTCCAGTTCCATTATTCCCCAGTGTGTCTAGCATTTGCTTGTTTAAACTGCAGTCATAATAACTTACAATATACCTATCAGTTAGTTCAGTTTTATTTATAAAAGTTGGTATATTATCATAATATACAGTATCATTTGTTGAAATATCATTTGCTGAAACATTATTTGCTGAAACATTATATGCTAACTCTGGCGTAAAATAATTACATGTATGTACACCAAGAGGAATAATATTAATAATTTTTGTGCTAACTTGATATTTTTTTGAAAGATTGTCCTTAATAGCATTATCTTCATATTTTAGTTTAGTATACTTTCTATTGCTTTCTTTCCACGAATTTCCTGTATAATAATCTTTAACACTTCCTGCAAGATAATATCGTTTATCACTTTCTACATAAAGTGCTATTTTATCATCGAGATGTACACTTCCTCCAAGCTTACTTTCACATTTATTATCCATAAATCCAGTATAAGTAAAACCATATTTATTTTTCAAATCTACTATAGACTTAACATCTGCATTACTTAAATTTTTTTCATCACTACCATTACCATTTACAATTACACTTGTAACCTTATTACTGAACAAATCATTAATTTTACCTGAATAATTTTTTGGCATAATACAATTAACTATAACAATAGCAAAAGCAATCAATACTGCATTTAATAAGACCTTATTATATTGAGGAGATACGCTAACACCTTGATTTATCATCTTTTTTACTTGTTTCTCATACTTTGTTATAATATATGTTATGAGACTTAGTAATAAAAAGTAAAACATAAAATGTTTAATTTGTACCTCAAAACCAATATACCAAAAAACAATCATAAAAGTTGTTGTGATTAATAATAGTATGTTTTCTGAACCCTTTATGGTAAGCCAAAGTACAGCAAAACAGCTTATAGGAATAATTAATTCAAACAAGGGTTTAAAATTTAAAAAATCTGTATCTCTTCCATAATAAATAAGATCATTTGTATACAAATAATTTTTAATAATTTGAATTTGAAAAGCACTATCAATATAATTTTTCTTCCAAAAATACATAAAAGATAGTGCAGTTACAAGTATAAATGTAAAAAAAAGTTTATACTTGTGCTTATATAATATTTTATCATAAAACCAAAATACTAATAAGGCTATAAGAAATAAAAGTATTATAAATGGATAGTTAAATTTATGTATCTTATATGATACTTCCATAATTCTCATAATCAGCATAGTATTAAGAAAAACTAATATAATACAATTTTTATTATTCTTAAGCCATGTCATGTTTATCACCTTACCTCAAGTTATTGAAAAACTGAAATAAATTTATAGATTCTATATGTGATTTTTGTAATAAGTCAATACAGTTTTCTTGGTCATTATCCTCACTATAATATAGTAAAGTTATATTATAGCCGCTTTCATTAAGCTTAAAAAAACTATCAATATATTCACTTTTTATTTTTAAGCATATTATAATAACTTTATCACCTTTTGAGACATTTTTAATATTATTATTGATATAATCTGTAAAATCTTTATCACCCATACTTTTATTATTTACAAAGTATTCCGCTAATTCATTAAAGTTATTTTCATTTGTTATATGAAATACATTTGAATTTTTGTTATTGATGTAAATACTGCTTTTCATCTTTTGTAATAATGAATGATACACAATAGAAAAACATGAATCAATTAAAAATTCTTCTTGAATTCCTCTTAAGTCATAATGAAAATTTTCCTTATTCATATTTAAAAAAATAGTATTCTTTTCATCATAATTATTCTCATAATTCTTTACAAAAAGCTCTCCATGATGTGCACTTGCTTTCCAATTTATCCTGCTAATATTATCTCCTGGTACATATTTTCTCATATCCTTTATAGTATATAAATCTTCACTAACATGCGGCATTTTTTTTAAATTATTAATTAGGTTAACTTTCATTTTAGAATTTAAGTCAACATCAATTACTTTTGGATATATTACTACACTATTTTTACTTATAAAGGTCTTTTTTATATTAAAAATATAAAACAAATCATGAAAAGTTAATTTATTATTTCCAAATTCATAAATTCCTCTAATTTTAAAATTAACTTTACAATTTACATTAACACTCTCATTACCTGGCAAATATACTGACTTACCTTTATATTTTTTATTAATTACAATTACACCTTCATTAATTACAAGCAGCGAATAAATAGGAAACATATTATAATTTTTTATTGTTACAGAAATTTTTCCACTCTGTCCCACAGAATATGAATCTTGATTCACTTTAGTACAAACTTCTATATTCTTACTCACATTTATAGTGTATATAATTCCAAAGATTAAAATTATAATTAATGTATAAGAAATATAATTAAATATATTTCCAAGTAAAAAGCTAAGTATAATGCTTGTTAATGTTAGTAAAATAAAAAATATATTAATCTTAATCTTTGACATTTATTTCACCTTCGGCACAGGAACATTCTGTAGTATATCTTCTATAATATCTTCACTATCATAATTATTAACTCTTACATTGGAAGATATACAGATTCTATGGCTTAAAACCATAACAGCATTTTCTTTTATATCTTCTGGTATTACATAATCTCTTCCGTTTATAAGTGCTGTTGCCTGACAGACCCTAAGTAAAGCCATAGCAGCTCTTGTGCTGACTCCTAATATTAAATTCTTATTATTTCTTGTAGCATCTGCAATGCGAACTATGTAATCATTTATTTCAGAAGAAGCATATACTTTTCTTACATTCTTTTGAAGATTCAGTATATCATTAGTTCCAGCAATAGCTGTAATACTGTCAAGTGGTTCATTTTCTCTATATACTTCTAATATTTTTGACTCCTGCTTCTTATCAGGATATCCTATTTTTATCTTCATAATAAACCTGTCCAGCTGTGCTTCAGGCAGCGTAAAAGTACCTTCCATCTCAATTGGGTTCTGAGTTGCAAGAATAAAAAACGGTTTTTCTAATCTAAATGTATTATTTCCTTCAGAAACATGATTCTCTTCCATTACTTCAAGAAGTGCTGATTGTGTCTTTGGTGAAGTTCTGTTAATTTCATCTGCCAAAATAATATTTGCAAATATAGGACCTTTTCTAAACTCAAACTCCATATTTTTTTGATTGTACACAGACACTCCTGTTATATCTGATGGAAGCAGATCTGGTGTAAATTGTATTCTGCTATATGTTAAGTCAAGAGATTTTGCTAATGCTTTTACTAAAGTAGTTTTCCCTACTCCTGGTACATCTTCAATTAATATATGTCCCTCTGATATAATTCCCTTTAATATATTATAAATTTCTCTATCCTTTCCAATAATGACTTTTCTAACGTTTTCAATTATTTTGTTTACAAGCTGTTTTCCCTCCATGATATCCTCCAAAATTTTTATTTTTTAGTTCCTACCTTAATTATTTCATCTGCTGGCAGATAATTATCATCTGAAACAAGCTCCTGACTTACAAAAACACCATTTTCAAATTTTTTTCTATAAACCTTAACTTTATAACCAATATGAGAATATTGATCAACTACCTGCTGTCCTAGTGGAAGTGAAGAATCATTTATATACTTCACTGATGGCTGCTGCTGTGCATAAATTTCGTTTACAAGATCATATGTATTTTTTGCAAGTGAATCATTAGAATATATATTAAAGGTTATTGTTCTGTTATTTGTAATTCCTTCAATGTATATTGGAAAGCTGAGTGTATTTTTAAATTTAAAATCAATATTTCCATAATCCACAGTAGCATCCATACCAAGTTCTACATAACTTGATGGAAGCGTATGATGAGTTCTCTCTGTAGCATTTATAGAAGCTCTTGCTATTGCATTATAAAGTGTAGAAGATACTTGACAAATCCCCCCGCCAAGACCTGAATCTGCTTTATTACCTATTAAGACTGGTGCTTCTTTGTACCCTCTAGCTGCTGTTCTTTCTCCTACAGTATCATTGAAACTGAATGTATCACCTGGTATTAACCATTTTCCATTTATTGCACTTGTTGCAAGTTCAATGTTAGTAGCTCTATTATAAGAAGATGATGAATAATCTGTACTAAAGCTTGCTATTAAAGTATTTATTTTTGATAATGTATCTTCAGTTATATTAGCATTTACTTGATTTATTTCTGCTGCCACATCAGTACTGCTGTTTATAATAGAACCATTTATTTGTGATATAATATCTTTTTGAAGCTTATCTTCATTTAATTTATTTCCTTTTATATCTTTAACAACATTGAATTTACCTTTACTTTCCATTCCAATCCCAGCATTAGAAGGATTCTTGTTAACTTCTTTAGCAATTGAAGACACTAAATCCTTTACAGGCTTGTCGTCATATGTAAATTTAAGATTATATTGTTTTGATGGTGCATTTTTTATTATTTTATATAGTTCAAACATATTCAATGATTTTCCATAATTAAATGCATCATTAATTGTTTCATCAATATTATATTTGCCATTAAGCTTTGAATAATCTATGGTATATGTTTTATCTCCTGCTTTAATATTTATTTTTTTTTGAAGCATTACATTTTGATACTTAAAAGTAATAATATTTTTTGCTTCGTCCTTTGTTTTATCAGATACATTTTCATTCTCAATTTTTACTCCAGGTAACATTATATTACTGTAAACTTTTGTTTTATTATGTACATAAGTTAATCCTGCAGTTAAGCCTCCTCCTGTAATTAAAACAGCTGCTGCGATTATTGCTATTATCACTTTTTTTTTCATGTAATCTCTCCTTAAAAAATAATAGATACTTTTTCATATTATACTCATAACATTAGGTTCCATTTAATTTATAAATAATAGCAACGATAAGCTTCTTTTAGAAAAATTTATTGGAACTTTATGACCGAGGATAGTATACAATAACTATTATAACAAAATATAGTTAACGTTTAAACAATATTTTACTAATAATTATTATTTTTTTATAAAGTAAAGTATTAAAGTGCAAATTATTAACCAAAGGTGGTTTTTGAAGTTTTCTTGACATAATATTAATTTTAATTTATAATTTAAAATAAAATATCATATTATGCTTTGATTAGGAATAGTAATGTCTATCTTATTTTTAGAGAGCTGTTGGCTGGTGAAAAACAGCATTAAGTTAGTATGAACTCACCTATGAGCTTGCCTGCAATAAAGCAGGTACGGATAAACCGTTATTTTTTTGAGCGGGGCTTTTGCCCAATTAGAGTGGTACCGCGAAATATATCTTTCGTCTCTTCATTTATTGAGATGAAGGATTTTTTTATTATATTGATATATCATTATTCTCTCCTTAATCACATTTAGTGGAGCTTTGTAACTGAGGATAGTATATTAGGTGTATCAGCAAAAAGGAGTGTTAAAATGGCAAATTACAATACTAAAATTGATGAAAAATGGCAGAAAAAATGGGAAGAAACAAAATTATATAAATTTGATGAATCTAAAATAGATAAGAAACTTTATTCATTGGTAATGTTTTCTTACCCTTCAGGCAGCCAGCTTCATGCAGGACACTGGTTTAACTTTGCTCCTGTAGATACTTGGTCGAGAATGAAAAGAATGCAGGGTTATAATGTATTTGAACCTATGGGCTTTGATGCTTTTGGACTTCCTGCAGAAAATTATGCAATTAAGACTGGAATCCATCCAAAGGATTCAACACTTAAAAATATAGATACTATGGAAAAACAATTAAGAGCTATGGGTGCAATGTTTAACTGGGATAAAGAAGTTATAACTTGCGTTCCAGAATATTACAAATGGACTCAGTGGATCTTTTTAAAGCTTTATGAAAAAGGTCTTGCTTATAGAAAAAAAGCACCTGTAAACTGGTGCCCAAGCTGCAATACAGTACTTGCAAATGAACAAGTTCAAGATGGAACCTGCGAGCGATGCGGAACTGTTGCCACAAAGAAGGATCTTACTCAATGGTTCTTTAAGATTACTAATTATGCAGATGAACTTATTGAAAA
>JAUZPN010000051.1 GCA_030705885.1 Bacillota bacterium
AAATATTGAAAAAAAAGAATTTGTTGCTATAGTAGGACCCTCTGGTTCAGGAAAATCAACATTGATGAATATAATAGGCTGTCTTGATACAGCAACTTCTGGAAGCTATCAGTTGAATGGACAGGAAATTAGTGATTACAATGACAATGAATTATCAGAGTATAGAAATAAAACAATAGGTTTTATATTTCAAAAGTTTAACCTACTGACTAAGCTTTCAGCTTTGGAAAATGTTGAATTACCACTTATATATCAGGGTATCAGCAGTAAGGAAAGAAAAGAAAGAGCAGTAGAAGCAATAAAAAGCGTTGGACTATATGATAGAATGCATCATAAACCTGTTGAACTTTCAGGAGGTCAGCAGCAAAGAGTTGCTATTGCCAGGGCATTAGTCTGCAAACCTTCTGTAATACTTGCAGATGAGCCTACAGGTGCGTTAGACAGTAAAACTGGAATGGAAGTTCTTGGAGTTCTTAACGAGCTTCATAAAAAGGGGAATACTATTGTATTAATAACACATGACATGAATGTTGCTAAAAAAGCTAAGAGAATTTTAAGAATTATGGATGGAAATATAGTTTCAGATGAGGAGGTGGAGGAAAGTGAAGTTTACGCAGGGGTTCAAAATGGCCATGAGTTCAATATTATCAAATAAAATGCGTTCTTTCCTTACTATGCTTGGAATTATTATAGGCATTTCATCTGTAATTGCACTAATTGCTATAGGTGAAGGTTCTAAGAAAAGTGTAACTGATGCAATTCAAGGAATGGGAACAAATTTATTAACAGTCAGCATAACTGGAAGTAGAAATAAGACATTTACTGATGATGAGTTAAGTCAAATTAAAAAAGCTCCAGGAATAAAAAATATTGCTCCTGAAATTTCAGGTTCAGTAACAGTTAAAGCAGGAGATGTAAATAATACAACATCTGTTGAAGCCTCTAATGCAGATTATTCTGAGATAAGAAATGTTGGTGTGCAGTCAGGCAGGTTTATTACTCAAGATGATATAGATAACAGATATGAAGTGCTTGATATTGGAACAGAAGTAATTCAAAATCTTTACCCTGATTTGCAGGAAAGCCAGTATTATACTTTATTAGGCCAGTCAGTTTCAATTAATGGTATTCCTTTTCAGATAGTAGGTATACTAGAAACAAAAGGAAGTACAGCAGCTGGTTCTAGTGATAACAGAGTTATAATGCCTCTATCTACAGGAGAAAGAGTTTTAAAGAATAAAAATGTAAGGACATTTTATGTTGAGGCAACATCCTCAAGCACTGTTGATGAAGCTTCTTCTTATCTACAAGAATTTATGCAGAGTAAATTTGGAACAACTGTATCACAATTGACAAGTAAAAATAGTAGTACAAATAGTCAATTTAGAATATTCAATCAAAGTGACTTACTAAGCACCCAAAGTGCTACAGCAGATAATATGACAAGCATGTTAGCAGGAATTGCTGCTATATCTTTAGTTGTAGGTGGAATTGGAATAATGAATATTATGCTTGTTTCAGTAACAGAACGTACTAAAGAAATAGGTATTCGTAAAGCTATTGGAGCAAAAAGAAGAGATATTCTTATACAGTTTTTAATTGAAGCTGTGTCATTAAGCTGTGTTGGAGGGTTAATAGGAGTTGGATTAGGTATAGCAATAAGCCTTATACTTCCACTCGTTGGAACTCAGAAAACAGTTTTAGATCCAAAGGTTATGATATTATCTTTTGCATTTTCAGCTGCAGTAGGTGTAGGCTTTGGTTTATATCCTGCTAGCAAAGCATCAAAATTAAAACCAATAGATGCATTAAGCTATGAATAATAGTATTAATTTTTTCTAGAAATGTTATTAGAATATTAAAATTAGAAAAGTGCAAAGAATTATTCTTTGCACTTTTCATTTAATCTTTGATTTAGTGGAATTTGTACAGCTTTTATGCAATAATATTGTTAATTAAATCTATTTTTTTAGTAATGCATCTGCAATTACTAACTGACCAAAGGATATTGACCCATCATTGCATGGAAGCTTTTTATTTGTATAAACAGTGAAACCTGCTGAGGATAATTCTTTAATTGTGTTTGACAGCAAATATGAATTTTGAAATACTCCTCCTCCTAAGGCTATTTCAGCTATTTCAGTTTCATTTCTTATTAACTTACACATATCTGTAATAATTTTTACTATTGTATTATGAAATTTAACAGATATGATGTTTTCAGAGATATTATTAAGTCTATCTGATACTATAGCTTTTATTGTTTCATTTGGTTCGATAATGTATGAACTATCTGTAATAAGTTCAGTATCAGATAAAGTATTATCAAATAGTGTATTATTATTTATTTTTAAATCTATCTGTTTTTCATTTGATTGAATTATTTTATAAGGATAATTTTCTAAGCAGTTAGTATTTATTTTTGCTTCTAATTCTATAGAAGCTTGACCTTCATAAGTTATAGCATTTCTTATTCCAATAAGACTTGAAACAGCATCAAAAAACCTTCCCATACTTGATGTTTCAGTACAATTTATTTTTCTTTTAAGTATACTTAGAAGCATGATTCCTTTAGAACCATATAGTCTGCTTATGATTGATTCTGATTCTTCCTTATAAGTGTTCCATATATAACTTATTGCCATTCTGTAGGGCTCTTTTATAGCAGCTTCTCCTCCTATCATTAAGGCATAATCAAGGTGGGCTTTACGAGTAAAGGTCTTAAGATCACATATTAAGAATTCACTTCCCCATATTTTGTTATCAGTTCCAAATCCTGTTCCATCAAGAGATATTCCAATAATTTTGTTACTAATATTATTTTCGGCCATAACACTGGCTATGTGTGCATGATGATGCTGAACATTAATTATTGGAAGATTGTTTTCATGTGCATATTTTGTTGACATATATTCAGGATGCATATCACAAGCTAAATAACTTGGTTTGAAAGTGAATATTTCTTTAAAATGTTCTATGTTTCTCTTATAAAGCTCATATGTTTGAATGTTTTCCAAATCACCATTATGCTGGCTTAAAAAAGCTAAATTTTCTTTATTAATGCAAAAAGTATTTTTCATATTAGAGCCGCATGCTAAAATATTAAACTTGCTGTTTAAATCAATTGGTTCTGGCACATATCCTCTGGCACGCCTTATAATTTTTTCCTGACTATCAATAACTTTAACTACTGAATCATCAAGCGGAATAAATATATCTCTGTTATGAAGCAAAAAATAATCTGCAATATTTGAAAGATGCTGTACTGCCTCATCATTCTTATATTCAAGTGGAAGCCCTGAAATATTGGCACTGGTCATTATAAGTGCTTCCAATTCTTCTGAAAATAAAAGCTCATGAATAGGTGTATATGGAAGCATTACTCCAATAGTATTTTGGTTTGAAGCAATATTTTCAGAAAGTGTGCAGTGAGAAAAATCATCTTTATTTTCTGATGGTTTTAATATTTTATTAAGAATAACTATTGGCTTTTTTATTCCAGTAAGTATTTCTTCCTCTTTTTCATTAACATAACAGTATTTTTTTACAGTATCTATATCCTTCATCATAAGTGCAAAAGCTTTGGCAGGGCGGTTTTTCCTTTGCCTTAATAATTTAACAGCATCTTCATTAAGAGCATCACATACAAGATGAAATCCTGTAAGACCTTTTATTACAATTATTTTACCTTCTTTAAGCTTTTTTTGAATATATTTAATTGGTGCATAAGAGTTATGATCATCATTGATTAATTGTTCATCATTAATTATTTTTCCATTTGAATCTGTTACCCATAACCTTGGCCCGCAGTCAACACATGCATTTGGCTGAGCATGGAATCTGCGGTTATTAGGATTCTTATATTCATTATAGCAGTCAGTACACATTTTAAAAATTTTCATTGTAGTTTTATCTCTATCATAAGGAAGTGATTTTATAATTGAAAATCTAGGACCGCAATTAGTGCAGTTAGTAAAGGCATATCTGTATCTTCTATTTTCAGAATTTAAAATATCTTCCCTGCAGTCTTTGCATATAGCTATATCAGGTGAAATAAGAGTAAATTTATTATTCTTTTTTATGCTTTCATTAATTGTAAAAGCTCTATAGTTTACTATATCCTTTTCTTCAATTTTAATATTATATATTTTTGAAAGAGGAGGGTTTTCATTTTTAAGTTTTTGAAGAAAGATATTTATATTATCCTCACTTCCTTCAATGTCAATATTAACTCCTTCTGAATTGTTATTTACATAACCATTTAATGAAAGACTTTCAGCTAGATTATATACAAATGGGCGAAAACCTACACCTTGAACTACACCTTCTACTTTAATAAAAATTCTTTTTATATTCATAATTGTCCTTCCTCTTGTATATACTATCCTCGGTCTCAAAGTTCCGCTAAGTTTCTAAAATAATATTCTTTATGTTATCATTTATAAATTAACCACCTAGGCTGGTTACAGCACAAACACGGATGAAAATGGTGACAGGCTATTTCCTAATTAAGTGGAACTAAATGTGATGAGAAAAGTATAGCTTATAATTTTATCGTTTTATTATAGCACAAAAATATGATATAATAACGTATATTAAAATTTACTTGTTAGGAATGATAACATTGAACAATAAAAAGTCAGCAAATGTATTGGCAATATTAATAATGATAATGTGGGGACTTTCATATCTAAGCACAAAAGTAGTAGTAAACGAAGTAGAGCCTCTTCTATGTGCATTTTACAGATTTGTCATATCAACTATAATATTATTTGTAATCCTTAAGGTTAAATATCCAGAAGAAAAAATACTTAAAGAAGATAGATTCAGATTAATTTTTGGAGCGTTTTTAGGAGTAACTTTGTATTTCTTTTTTGAAAATTATTCTATAAAGTATACATCTGCTTCTAATGTTTCAATACTTTTATCTGCAATTCCTGTATTCACATTAATATCCCAGAGAATTATATTTAAAGAAAAACTTACATTAAAAAAATTGGCTGGTGCTATTCTAAGTGCAATTGGAATCATAATAATTATTGCTTCTAAAGATAAAGTAAGTCTTTTTTCAAAAGGAACATTAGGTGATTTAATGGCAATAGCTGCATCTGTATGCTGGGTAGCATACAATATGGTTACCTGCAAATTTAAAGGAAATTATAAAAGTATTACTATTACAGCATATCAATCTTTATGGGGATGTATTTTTTTAAGCCCATCTTTATTTTTATCACATATTACTATACCTTCTGTTAAAGTAATATTAAATACAGTATATTTAGGTGTATTTTGTTCCTGTATTGCTTATGTGCTTTATGTATATTGCTTGGAACATCTAGGACCTACAGTTTTAACTACATATATTAATCTTCAGCCTATCGTAAGTGTAGTATCAGCATGGATTTTATTAAGTGAAAAAATTACTATTTACCAAGTGGCAGGAAGTGGTATAATTATTATTGGAGTATTTCTTGTAAGCTATGGAAATAAATTTAGTATGAAAAAATTTAAGGAAATGGTTTGATGGATACTAAGTATATTTAATATATAAAATCTTTAAATTTATCTAGGGGAGGAAATTATTATGTATGACATTAGATTAAATAAATTGGCAAAACTTTTAGTGAATTATTCAACAAAAGTAAAAAAAGGTGATTTTGTATTTGTGATGTGTGATGATGTAGCAGTTCCATGGATGGTTGAAGTAGTTAAAGAAGCTGTAAAAGCAGGAGCACATGTAGAAACATTAATAAACAATCAAGAGGTAGCTCAGACAAAATTAAGATTAAGCAGTGATGAACAGCTGCTTGAAGGTAATTTTATTTTAGAAAATGTGTTAAAAAAAGCTGATGTATGGCTTACTGCTTGGGGAACATCAAATACAAAGGCAAATTCAAGTGTAGAAGCAAAAAAGCTTCAGCTGGCAGCAAAGGGAAATACAAGTTGGAGGAAGATTTATTCAGAAGGTATGGGAGATGGTTCTTTAAGATGGTGTGGAACTCAATTTCCTACTTATGCAGATGCACAAGAAGCTTCTATGAGTTTAAGTGAGTATGAAGAATTTGTATTTGGTGCAGGATTAATTAATACTGATGATCCAATAGCAGAATGGAACAGAATCAGTAAAGAACAGGAAAGATGGATTGAATACCTTGATACAAAAAGTGAAATTCATATTATTTCAAAGGAAACAGATATAAAAGTTAATGTAAGCGGCAGAAAATGGATTAATTGTGATGGAAGAGAAAACTTTCCTGATGGAGAAATATTTACATCGCCTGTAGATGATTCAATTGATGGATATATCACATTCAGCTTTCCTGGAGTTTATATGGGAAAGGAAATTGAAGGCATAAGATTGGAAGTAGAAAAAGGAAAAGTAGTTAAAGCAACTGCAAAGAAAGGCGAAGAGCTTCTAAAAGCACTTTTAGAAACTGATGATGGATCATCAAAGTTTGGTGAAGTAGCCATAGGAACAAATTATGGTATCAAAAAGTTTACAAAGAATATTCTTTTTGATGAAAAAATAGGAGGTACTATACATATGGCTATTGGTGATTCAATGCCTGAAGCAGGAGGTAAAAATAAATCTGTTATTCATTGGGATATGATTTGCGATATGTGCGAAGGTGGAAAAATTTATGGTGATGGAGAACTATTTTATGAAAATGGTAAGTTTATAGAAGAAGTACTGAAAAAATCTTAAAATTAAAAGATGAGATTGAATAAGAATTATACTTCTTAACTCTCATCTTTTTTAGCTTTTATTCATGTTTTTTTAGTTTTTTCTTAATTAAAATAATTACAGTAATAATAACGATTAGACCTAATAGACTTGATGCACCTATGGTTATCCATTTAATAAGAAATTGTTTATCCAAAGCTTTGCTTTCTTCGACAAATTTATCTTTTGAAACATCAGGATATAAATTATATGTGTGTGATGTAGATTTTTCAGTTAAGGTTACAGTTCCTATACTTGTATTTTTATCAAGCTTATAAGGGTCAATATCATTAATTTTATATGATATATCATAATTAAGACCATTATCGTATTTTGTAATATCATCATGTAACATTAATTGAATATTTGTTGTTTTTTGTTCTTTTTCATAGCTTCCAATAGAATATGATGCATCAACTGTTTTTAGTGAAGAGTTTTTGATGAATAAAGTACTTTTTTCTGTAGAGTAGCTCCAGTTTATTATTTTAGTCATATCATTAAAAATAGTATCATCATTAATATTGTTTCCACATTTCATGATAACCCCAATAATATTTCGATTATCTCTTTTATATAATGTTACAAGACATCTTCCAGCATCAGAAGTAAAGCCTGTTTTGCCGCCAATGCAGCCATCTTTTCCTATAAGCTTGTTTCTATTATCAAATGTAAATGATAAACCATTAGAGGTCTTTACAGTTGCATTACTGTTTAGCATTGTATCCATTATCCAAGGATATTTATAAAGCTGCATGGCTATTATACTCATATCATAGGCAGAACTATAATGATCAATATTTTGAAGCCCATTTGGTGTTACAAAATGTGTGTTTTGAAGATTTAAATCAGAAACTTTTTTATTCATTAGATCTGCAAAGCTTTTGATGTTTCCGCCTCCAATATCCTCACCAGCTAAATAAGCAATGTCATTTGCTGAAAAAAGAAGAATTGCTTTCATAGCATCATCAGCAGATATTTTATCTCCTATAGGAAGACCCAAGCTGGTCTGTTCCTGAGACTTAGCATTTGAAGTGTATGTAAACATATAATTTTTATCTCTGTTTTCAGCAAGAAGAATAGAAGTTATAAGCTTTGTTGTACTTGCTGGATACATTCTCTTATCAATATTTTTAGCATAAATTATATCTTTTGAATCTGCATCAATTGTAATAGCAGTCTCACCTGAAATTTCAGGCTTTGGAATTGTTTCTGCTTGTACAGGTATAGAAAAAGTAAATAATAATAAAAATGCAGTAGTTAATAATTTAAATTTATTCAAAATAACATCCCCAAATTACTTAATTTTATGAAAGAAAATAAAATATTTCTAAATAATTGAAAAAACTCTTTTAAAATTTTATTTTTTAATTTATAATATAGTAAATCATATTATTAGAGGTGATGTCAAGATGTCACAATGTACATTTTTATCCACTTTTGAAAAACAAGTGGAATGTTTTAATGATTGTGTTTTTAATAATCAGGAAAATGAAGAAGAATGTCCTTTTAAAAATATTTCATTTAATAAAAATAAAAAGATAAATGAATATTTTAAATATGCTTTATTAGATGTAGATAAATTAGACGAACTTGATGATTCAGATGAAACATATATTGAAAATGCAGATGAATATGAAGAAAGTTTTTAGTAATGCTATCGTTCTAATGTTTAAATTTAAAAAAAATGGATAAAATATAAAGTATTATTTTCGTTTATTATTGATTTGTAGGAGTGATATCATGGAAAAAACATTAGTTCTTATTAAACCAGATGGGGTACAGAGAAAGCTTATTGGAGAAATTATAAGCTTTTATGAAAGAAAGAACTTGAACATAATAGCTCTAAAAATGCTTACAGCTACAAAAGATATTGCAGAAAATCATTATGAAGAACATAAGGGCAGAAACTATTTTGATGAACTTATTACCTTTATTACTTCGAGCAGATTATGTGCTATGGTGATTGAAGGTAATGATGCTGTTACCATGGTTAGAAAAATTAATGGTGATAAAGATCCGTTTAAAGTTGATTTAGGAAGTATAAGGGGTAAATTTGGAGGCGACAAAACCCAAAATTTAGTTCATGCTTCTGATAGTGTAGAAAATGCAAAAAGAGAAATAACAATATGGTTTCCGGAATTAACCGAATAATTTTCATACTAGAGATTTGCTGCATTTATTGCAGTTGCTGCATAAGCTGCAGCTGCCGCCGCAGGAAGTCTTTTTTATATTCTCATTGTTAATTGCTTTTATCATAAAATTACTGTTTTTATATATTAAAATTATTTCTTTAATTGAATCATGAAGGTTTTTGTTATATAAAACAGGTAAATTATCAATTTTATCTTCAATAAAATCATTAGTACTATTATTATCTAAGCTTACTTCAATTTTACTGCATTTACCACAACCACTAAAATGGCTGAATTTTACATGTGAATAATCTTGATTTCCATCTAATATTTCTAATAATTTTATATATGCACTTTCTGATATTTTTATTTTAACCTTATTATTCATCTCCATTAAAATCACTCCCTTAGTGTTTAATACACTTTCAATAGTATATAGTTCACTTTTCATAGTGTTAAATCACTTTCAATATTGAAAAATTTATTCTCAATAGTATTAAATTACTCTCATTAAATTAAAATTGTTTCCAAAAATTTTTAAAGATATATGTTTTTAAATTTCGTATATTTGGCTATAATGATTATATACACATTTCTTGGACGCATTTAGCTTCATTTAATTTATAAATGATGGAATAAGAAGATCCTTCTAGAAATTTAATAAAACCTTGAGACCAAGTATAGTATAAAAATAATATTTCCTATTATTATTTTAACATACATTAATAAAATTAATCTATAGGTGATTTTATGAAAGATGATTTAGTAAATAAGTATTTTAATCTTAGAAATCAAATTTTAAAAAGAAAATATATGCTTTTAGATGATTTTCAAAAAGAAGCTGTTTTCTCAAATAATAGAAATCTTCTTGTAGTAGCAGGACCAGGAGCCGGCAAAACAAGGGTTATAGTTAATAGAATAGATTATTTAGTTAAGTATGGTATGCTGAATTCATTTGAATACTACTTAAAAAATTTATCCTATGAACACATTGCATTAATGGAAGATTATATAAAAGGGAAACATGTAAATGAAAATATAATTGAAAATATAATTGGATATAATAAAGTTAATCCAGATAATATTATTGTTATAACATTTACAAGAGCAGCAGCTTTAAATATGAAAGAAAGATATCAAAATATTTCAAATTCAAAAAGAACACCTTTTTTTGGGACTTTTCACAGCTTGTTTTATAAAATACTAATAAGGAAGTATGGAAAAATAGAAATAATTAGTGAAAAGGATTCATTTAATATTGTAAAAAATGTACTTAAAACTTATTTGGATGAAATAAGTGAAGAAAAAATAAGAGAAGTAATATGCAATATCTCTCTATTTAAAACAAGTGAAATAGATATGGAAGAGTTTAAATCCAGTATTGATAAAAATATTTTTATAGATTGCTTCAATTCTTATGAAAAATATAAGTATGAAAATAATCTTCTTGATTTTGATGACCTTCAGATAAAAGTTAAAGAAATGTTTATAAGTAATCCTCAAATATTAAATTCATATAGAAAGCTTTTTAAATATATATTAGTTGACGAATTTCAAGACTGTGATGCTTTGCAGATTGAACTGCTGAAGATGCTTAATAATGATAATTCTATTTTTGCAGTTGGGGACGAAGATCAGTGCATCTATGGATTCAGAGGATCAAAGCCTGAATGTATGGTGAACTTCAGCAAATATTTTAAAGGTGGAAGCAAAGTATTTTTATCTGTAAACTATAGGAGCACTAAAACTATTGTAGAAATGTCAAAAATATTGATAAAAAATAATAAAATGAGAAATGACAAAAAGCTTTTTGCTGACAAAAAAGAAGGAGAAAATGTTAAAGCATCTTTCTTTGCTAATGAAGATAAGCAGGCTGAACAAATTATTGATATTATAGTAAAAAGTAAAATGGATAAATTAGAAAACTATAAAGATAATGCAGTATTATATCGAACCAACGTAGAAAGCAGAAGCATGATTGATATCTGTATCCGAAGAAAAATTCCATTTAAACTTCTGGATAAGCAATATAATTTTTTTAATCACTTTATTTGTCAGGATATAATATCATACTTAAAATTGAGTATAGACTGTACAAATTCAGATGCATTTTCAAAAATTATAAATAAACCTTTCAGATACATAAGCAGATTGTATGTAGAAAAAGTAAAAAAGCATAGGATTAAAAATAATTGTTTTGAAACACTAAAAAGCTATGAAGATTTCCCAATCTTTCAAATTAAAAAAATAAATGACCTGCGAAAAAGTATTCATAGTTTAAACAGAATGTCTTTAAAATCTGCAGTTTATTTTGTAATTCATAATATTGGATATTATGATTATTTAAAAGAATACTCAGCAAAGTTTAAAACAGATATAAGTGAATTAGATGATATACTTGAAGAATTTTGCAAAGCATCATCTGAATTTAATGATATTTCTTCATTCTTAAAGCATGTAGAAGAAGTAGAAAAGCAGATTGAAGAGAATAAAAATTCTAAAAATGCAGATTGTGTAATACTCAGCACTATTCACGGCGTAAAAGGTATGGAATTTAAAAATGTATTTATAATCAATTGCAATGAAGATACTATGCCACACATTAACAGCATTCCTGAAAATATAGAAGAGGAAAGAAGGCTCTTTTATGTAGCCATGACTCGTGCAATAAATGTTTTATGGATGGGAGTACCACAGAGTGTAAGAGGAAAAGCAAAGCAAATTTCAAGATTTGTAGAGGAATGCAGCATTAAGCCTGTTTCGCCAGCATCAAGGTATTGCATTGGGCAAGAACTTGTACATGCAAGCTTTGGACTAGGTAAAGTTGTTCAAATAAAAGAAAATGATATTAATATTGAATTTAAAAATGGTGTTATGAGAAGATTTGATATTAATGTTTTAGAACAGCATGGATTAATTAGAAAGGCAATCTAGCAGCTTGAAAAAACTTTGAATTTGTATATGTTCCATACATTTATTAAAATTTTTTTATGAGTAGAGGTATGGAATAATTATGGCTAAAATCAAATTATCAAACATGGAACGATCTAAAATTCAAAAAACGGTTGAAGAAATACACAAAGAATATATTGATTATTGTAAAATAATTGGGCAAAGAGATAAAACAATAGAATCTAAGTTAAGATTTTATCGATTTTGTCTAAAAGATTTAGTAAATCTGCAATTTTAGAATAATAATATAAATATAGCTTTGTGGCAATCACTATGTTATACTTTTAGCAGTACTATAATGAATTATTTAAAGGAGAATACTATGAGTATTAAAAGAAGTTTTGATGATATATCAGAAAGTTATGATAAACAGAGAAAACAGTTAATTCCATGTTTTGATGACTTCTATAATGTCCCTTTATCTATTATGAATTGTAAAAAAGAGAGTCCTAAAGTGTTAGATATTGGAGCAGGAACAGGTTTATTTTCATCTTTTGTTTTGGGAAAGTACCCTAATGCAAGAATCACCTTAATTGACTTATCAGACAAAATGTTGGAAGTGGCAAAGAAAAGATTCTTTGATTATTCTAATTTCGAATATGTTGTAGCAGATTATACAAAACAAAAATTTGACGATAGATTTGACATCATTATATCGGCACTTTCAATACATCATTTATCTGATACTGACAAAGAAATGCTATACAAAAAATGTTATTATATGTTAGAAGATGGTGGGGTGTTTATTAATGCTGATCAAGTATTAAGTACATCTCTTGAGATTGAAAAGTTACAATCAAAATTATGGAAACATGCAATTGAAAAAAGTGGGTTGAGCAAAGACGATATTAAACAAGCTTATGACCGAATTTCATATGATAATCCTTCAACACTAGCAGAACAATTAAAGTGGTTGAAAGAAGCTGGCTTTAAGCATGTTGATAGCATTTATAAATACTATCATTTTTGTGTTATGTATGCAAAAAAATAATATTGAATATAAGCAGAATATACTAAAAAAAGCATGTTTTCAACTAACTTCAGAAAGAACCTAAATTATAGTAACAAAGATGAGTGAAAGAGGCTTACTAATAATAGTAAACCCGATTTTATAAACATAATATTTAGTTTCATAACTATTATTTCTTAATCTAAACCATGATCTGCATTATATTTATCTATACAATCCTTGCATATACATGCTTTCATTTTAAAGTGCTCGGGTACTAAATCCTTTAGTCCTTGTGGTACATGTATGGTGTCACACCAACAACTTCCATGTGGTAAACCTCGTCTGCTTCCACAGTTGTTATCCTTGCCGCAAATTGGACATAATATATTTTCACTATGCTTACTCATAAATAAGCCTCCTAACTTTATTTGTTATATAGTCTACAATAGTTTTATTATCCATACTATAGAACAGCCATCAATTTCTATCATAGCATATTAGGATTAACTAGGAAACTATAATAGAAAATATAAATATATTGATTAAATAAATATTATAGGAGCAATGAAAAGGAACAATTCATAGAATAATTTATACATATGCGTTTTTTTAATTATCAATTTCTTCTATTAATTTTGATAATAGTTCAATATCATTTAAATTGCAAACTGCATAAAAAAATAATTTATGGATATAATATATTTTGCATAAGTTTTCATTCTCTAAAAACTCACACAAGGAATTAAATCCTTGGAGTGAGTTTTGTTTTTTACTGTAAATGTATGAAATAAAAATAGGTACTTGATATAGTTTACGTGAGATTATAGTAATTATAATATATTTATTCAAGTTTCAATATTTGTAGATGAATTTAGCATTAAGCCTATCTCGTCAGGATTAAGGTATTATATTGGAACTATATTAAATTTTATTAATTATTATTAAAAATATTGTAAGATAATAATAATTATGTTATCGTAAATAATATAAATTGTAATATATATTTTATTTTAGCATATTTGGTTTTGCTTAATTTATTAATTATAGTGGATGGAAGTCTTTTTGGAAATTTAGTGGAACTTTGGAATCAATAGCAGTATATAATAATTAATTAATTCGTCAGTATTTATAAAAGGATGATGAAAAACTTGTTTAAATATTATTCGTGTATAAAACAGCATGATATTAAAGATTGTGGTGCTGCATGTATTGCAACAATTTCAAAGCAATATGGACTGAAGATACCAATATCAAAAATCCGTGAAATTGCTGGTACTGATAAGCAGGGTACCAGTGCATACGGACTTATAAAAGCAGCAGAACATCTTGGTTTTACAGCTAAGGGTGTTAAAATAATTAAAAATGAAGAAATATTTACAGAATTTCCGCTTCCGGCTATAGCTCATATTATTATTGATGGCACTCTTCTTCATTATATAGTTATTCATAAAATAACTAAAAAAGAAATATTAATAGCTGATCCTGCTAAAGGAATTGTGAAATATAAACCTGAAGATTTCTATAAAATTTGGACAGGCATATTAATTATTATGGTTCCAAATACAGAATTTAAAAGAGGGGATGAAACAAAAGGATTATTTTTAAGATTCTTTATGCTTATAAAGCCTCAAAAAAAATTATTAATAAATATATTTTTTTCTTCAATTATTTTAACATTATTAGGTATTCTAGGTTCATTCTATTTTCAATTTTTAGTTGATGATATATTAAAATATAACTTAGAAAAAACGTTACATATAATTTCTATTGGATTTATAATATTAAGTATTTTTAGTGTATTATTGAATGCTTTTAGAATTCATCTAATTATGTATCTTGCTCAAAGAATAGATATACCATTAATGCTTGGATATTATAATCATGTTATTGAACTTCCTATGAATTTTTTTGGTACAAGACAGGTCGGAGAAATAGTATCAAGATTTAATGATGCAGCTAAAATAAGAGAAGCTATCTCAAATGCTGTATTAACAATGATGATTGATGTTTTAATGGTAGTCATAGGTGGATTCGTATTATTTAAACAAAATCATCTTTTATTTGAAATTACAATAATTCCAGTTGTTTTATATACAGTTATAGTTTTTTTATTTAATAAACCAATTAAAAATATTAATAGGATTACTATGGAGGATAATGCAAAGGTAACCTCATATTTAGTTGAATCATTGAATGGGATAGAAACAATAAAATCGTTTAATGCTGAAAGAAAAGTTAATTTAGAAACTGAAAAAAGATTTGTTAAACTTATTAAAAGTACATTTAAGGATGGATGGATTAATAATGTTGAAAGTTCATTAAAAGAAGGAATAAAATTAATATTTGGTATAGTTATATTGTGGATAGGAGCTTATGAAGTTATTCATGGCAGTTTAACAATTGGACAAGTATTGGCTTTTAATGCATTACTTGCATATTTCCTTACACCTATCGAAAATTTGATTAATTTACAACCTGAAATTCAAACAGCTATTGTAGCTGCTGATAGATTAGGTGAAATATTGGATCTTGAAGTTGAAAAAAGTAAGGATGAGCAGAGTAAAATTAAACCTGCTACTTTAAAAGGAAATATAGAGTTTAAAAATATAAGTTTTAGATATGGAACAAGGCAATTAATTCTAAAAGATTTAAATTTAAGTATTAATCAAGGAGAAAAAATAGCATTAATTGGGGAAAGTGGTTCAGGTAAAACTACAATAGTAAAACTTATAATGAATTTTTATGAGTGTGAAAAAGGTGAACTTTTAATAAATGGTTATAACATAAAAGATATAAATTTAGAAGCCTTAAGAGAAAAAATAGCATATATATCACAAGATATTTTTCTTTTTAGTGGAACTATTAAGGAAAACTTAAGTCTTGGAGGAGATAATATTGATTTGGAAAATATAGTAGAAGCTTGTAAGAAAGCTAAAATACATGATTTTATAAATTCATTGCCTTTAAGGTATGATACACTAATTGAAGAAAATGGTGAAAATCTTTCTGGTGGGCAAAAACAAAGACTTGCAATTGCAAGAGCAATATTAAAAAAACCTGATATTATTATAATGGATGAAGCTACAAGCAGTTTAGATTCTACTACAGAAAAAGCAATAGAAAGAACAATGTATGAATTTAGTAAAGATATAACTACTATAATAATTGCACATAGATTAAGTACTATTATGAAGTGTGATAAAATTTATGTTATGGATAAAGGTAAAATTTTAGAGAGTGGTTCACATAAAGAATTAATAAATAATCATAAAATCTACTATAATTTATGGAAGGATCAACTTCCAGATTATTATGATGACATAAAAACTATATCAACTATACTTTCTACAAACACATTTAGTTCCAATTAATTTGTGAATTATAGCTAGAAGGAGTTTCTTTTAGAAATTTATTAGAACTTTGTGACAGAGGATAGTATAAATTATACCAGAGAACAGTTTTTGATTACATTTAGTTTTATATATAATATAAAGTATTTAGCAAAAATAAATCTATTGGAGAATATTTTAGTTTTGATGAGATTTTGGAAAGAAACAAAACATACATTAAAGCATATTTTTCCAAAATTAAATAAATTTTAAACCTAACAATTATCAAATAAATAAAGGAGGTAATATAAAAAATTATTTGCTCAATTTATTATTAGATTATTATTTAGAAAGGATTGAAATGGAATGATTAATGATGATTTTTTATCAGATGAAGAGTTATTAGAAATAACTGGAGGAACAACATTTGCAAGCAGCAGTGGTTCAAGCAGTTCATCAAGTAGTGTTATCAGACCATTATATGGAATTGTAAGTCCAGTTTTAAAACCATTGTATGGAATCAAACCTGTACCATTGTATGGAATCAAACCTATAAAACCTATTAAAAAATAATATGTATGGATAAGTACAATAACTAGTTTTTTGAACACAACAAAAGTCTCACTTAATTTTTGAAATAAGCTTTAAATTGGTATTATTCATAAATTAAGTGGGACTAAATGTGTTGAAGAAAGTATAATAAATTAATCTTTATAAATTTAAAGTCAAACAGTATAACAGTATTTGGTAAAATTAAAAGATTAGGTAGGGGATTAAAATATGGAATATAGTCCAATTACAGCAGTATGGGAAATAACAATGGGATGTAATATGAGATGCAAACACTGTGGTTCAAGCTGTGAAAGTTCACTTGAAGGAGAATTAACCACACAAGAAGCACTTGATTTATGCAATGATTTGGGAGAGATGGGTCTTCAATGGATTACTTTATCAGGAGGAGAGCCTACAACAAGAAAAGATTGGGATTTGATTGCAAAAAAACTGAATGAAAATAATATAATTCCAAATATAATTACTAATGGATGGTTTTTGAATGAAGAAACTATTGATAGGGCAGTTGAAGCAGGAATTAATACTATTGCAATAAGTATTGATGGTTTAGAAAAAACACATGATTTTATAAGAAAAAGTGAATCATTTAAAAGAAGCATGGCTGCTCTTGATTTATTGAGAAATAAAGACATTAATTATTCGGTAATAACCACTATAAATAGTGTTAATATAAATGAGCTTGAAGAATTGAAATCAATATTAATTAATAAGGGAGTAATGGGATGGCAGCTACAGCTTGGACTTCCAATGGGAAACATGTCAAAAAATTCAGATTTGGTTGCACAACCATCAGATGTTGATATTATAATAAATTTCGCGTATAAATCAATGCTTGAAAATAAAATTGATATTCAATTAGCGGATTGTATGGGTTATTATAATTTAAAGGAAATTGAAGTAAGAAAACACAGTTCAAAAATTGATGTTTATGATTGGAATGGTTGTGGTGCAGGTAAGTATAATCTTGGAATTCTTCATAATGGAGATATTCTTGGGTGTACTTCCATTAGAGAAAAAGAATATATAGAAGGAAATATAAGAAAAACAAATATTAAAGACATATGGAATAATACAGATAACTTTAGTTGGAATAGAAAAATGAAAAAAGAAAAATTGGATGGAATATGTAAGAAATGCAAATTTGGGACACAATGCCTTGGTGGATGTTCAAATACAAGATTTACACATGGTGGAAGTATGTATTCTGAGAATAAATATTGTTCATATAACTATGTATTAAATAAAGCAAGAAATCAATTTAATAATATTGCATCTATAGATGAATTATGTAGTAAAGCTTATAAATTTATTGAAAAAGAAAACTTTCAATTAGCAGAAATGGTTTTATCAATAGCTTTAGAAAAAGGTTCAAATGATGAAAAAATATTAAAGCTTTATGGATATACAAATTTTATGCTTGAAAATTATGAAGAATCAAAAATTGCAAATGAGAAATTATTAGTAAGTAATCCTAATGATGCATATGTTAATAAAGGATTAGGATTATGTCTTGCTAGAACAGGAGAAGTTGAAAGAGGGATAGAGTATTTAAAAAAATCAATATTACTTTCAGATGAAGAATTTTTGGATCCTTATTATGATCTTGCAACAATATATCTTGAAAATAATAAAAAACAAGAAGCTATAAATATAATAGAAGAAGGAATGAAAAATAAAAAAGGATTTGAACAATTGTATAAGAAGTTTTATGAAATGTTAGGGTAGTATACTTTGTGACTTAAAAAAATTATTCTTTACAAACAAATGAAATTATGTTAGAATGGCATTTGTAGACCGCACAGGCAGGGTTTTGTTAAACACTTAAATGTGTACCCGTATAGGTATTTTAATACCTATGTTATGGCGAGACTGGATTGAGGAGGT
>JAUZPN010000052.1 GCA_030705885.1 Bacillota bacterium
ACAATAATCTGTTCAGCATTCATAATAGTTGAAATACGTTGAGCTACAATTAAAAATGTACTTGATGATGTTTTAGTTTTTAATGCTTTTCTAAGTGCAGCATCAGTTTTAAAATCAAGAGCTGAAAAGCTGTCATCAAAAATATAAATAGGGGCTTTTTTTACAAGTGCACGTGCAATTGATAATCTCTGTTTCTGTCCTCCAGAAACATTAGAGCCTCCCTGCGAAATTTCAGTTTCAAAGCCTTCAGGCTTTTCATTAATAAATTCCATAGCCTGTGCAATTTCTGCAGCCTCTTTAATATCATCATTAGATGCATTTTCATCTGCATATTTTAAATTTGATTCAACTGTACCACTGAATAAAGAACCTTTTTGAGGAACATACCCAATTTGATTACGCAGTTCATTTTGTGTTAAATCCTTAATATTTAAATTATCTATTAATATTTCACCGCCAGTATAGTCATAAAATCTTGGAAGCAAATTAACCAATGTACTTTTTCCTGAACCAGTAGAACCTATAAATGCTGTAGTTTTTCCAGGAAGTGCTTTAAAGGTTATATTTTTTAATACATCTTCTTCCGCACCTGGATATCTGAAGCATACATTTTTAAATTCAACTACTCCTTTAACTTTATCTGTAAAGTGCTTAGGATCTTTTGGATCTTTTATTGAAACTTCTGTTCTTAAAACTTCAGCAATTCTATCTGCAGATACATTAGCTCTTGGTATCATTATAAATATCATTGACAAAAATAAAAATGATATTATAATCTGCATAGAATACTGCATAAATGCCATCATATCTCCTACCTGCATGCTTGAGTCTGCAATTTTATGCGCACCAACCCACACAACAAGCATTGAAACACCATTCATTATAAGCATCATAACTGGAAACATTGTAGTCATTACACGATTTACAAAAAGATTGTTATTTGTAAGGTCTACATTTGCCTTATCAAATCTTTTTTCTTCAAACTTTTCAGTATTAAAAGCTCTTATTACCATCATTCCAGAAAGATTTTCACGAGTTACAAGATTTAATCTGTCAATAAACTTTTGTATAGCTTTAAATTTAGGAAGAGAGATTGCAAATACAGTACCAATTAATGATAAAAGAACTATTACTGCTAAGGCAATAATCCATGTCATTGAAGTACTTTTATTATAAGCCTTTAGGACACCTCCAATACCCATAATTGGAGCATATATGATCATTCTTATACCCATAACTATAAGCATTTGAACCTGTGTAATATCATTTGTAGTTCTTGTAATTAATGAAGAGGTAGAAAATTTATCAAACTCAGTACTTGAAAAACTCTCAACTTTTTTAAATAAACTTTTTCGTATGTTTCTTGCAAATCCTGCACCAGTTCTAGATGCAAAGAAACCTACTACAATAGTACAAGCTGCACTTAATAATGATACTAAAAGCATAAATACGCCTTTATTAATTATATATTTGCTTTGAATATTATCTGTCTTCATACCTAATGCTTTATATTCAGACTTAACAGATGAAGAAGCAGCTTGATTAACCATACTGTCACCTAAGGATGTAAACTTCTTGTTCATATCACTTGTTATTTTGGAACGCTGTTCTAAAGGAAGTTTTGAAAACATTGCAAATAAATCTGTATTAGCAGGAATTTTCTGACCATTAAAATCAATAACTCCATTTTTTGCCTTGCTTTTCATTTGGTTTACACCACTTACTGAAAGGAGGGCCTTACCCATAACTTTATTTATCTTGTCAATTTCATCTTTACTTACATTATTGAGTACATATATTGATTCATTGGCTAAATCCGGATACTTTTTAACATAAGTATCATAATCAGAGCTGTTTTTTTCAACTAACGTATAATTATCTTTAATTTCACTCTTATCATTTTCATCTATAAATACCATTAATTTATCCATTTCAGTTGACCTTACAGCTTCTGGCACTGATTTTTCAATTCCGCCCTGCTGAATTCCTACATTGATAATATCTGACATATAATCGGGCAGCGAAAGGTCACACATTGCCTGGACAAATAATAGTATAACTGCACCTAATATCAATCCAATAAATGGTTTGAAATATTTTGTTAGTTTAAACATTGCTTTACCAACCCCTTATTTAAAAATTATTTTTTTTATTATTCTTCTGAAAATATAAGCTTACCAAAGACATTAGCTCAATTAGTTCATTACTTTTATTTTCTCCTAAGTATTCAACTAATCTATTAAGTTCATTTTCAAAGATTTCCTCTGCCTTTACAATAATGTCTTCACCTTTAGCTGTAAGCTTAATTCTAACTACTCTTCTATCATCTTTATCCATACTGCGTTCAACATACCCATTTTCTTCAAGGCCATTAATCATCTGCGTAACTGATGGTGAAGCAATACTCATCCTATTACTTATATCAGATACTTTTATACCATCCTCTCCTTCTTTAGCTCCTTTTTTAAGATAAAAAAGAACATGAATTTCATTTGATTTTAATCCAAGAGTAGAATTTTGACTGTTCATCTTAAGTGTTCTTTTAAATTTTGCAAATGTTTCATATAGTTTTTGAACAGTCGGATTTTTATCCGATTTCATTTGTCAACACCTCATTATTTATTTAGGTACAATAATAATTTACTAGGTAAATTATTATTGTACCTAAATATTATCACTTTAAATTATAAGTGTCAATATATAAATTATATTTTTCTTAATCACACTTATACTTTCCTCGGTCACATTTAGTTCCAGTTAATTTATAAATGATAGCAGAAAGAAGCTTCTTTTAGAAATTTAGTGGAACTTTGTGACCGAACATAGTATAGAAATTTAGTGAACCTTTATGACTAAGAATAGTATATTATTTTCTTTTTTTATTAACATTATGCTTTTTTATAGAATATCCAAACTTTCCAATTGATTTATCTGGAAGAGGAAAATATTCTCCATGAGAATAAGTTATTAAATCAGCATTTTCAAAGTGAATTTTTCCATTCTTATCAATTATGCTTTCATCAATCTTTTCAGATAAAACTTCTGCAATAAAAAGATCATGACTTCCAAGGCTTACTACATCCTTTACTCTGCACTCCATAGAAACATGGCACTCTGCTATAGAAGGTACTTTAATTTTTTCACTTTTTTCTAATGTAAATCCCATTTCTTTTATCTTATCAACCTTTCTTCCAGATACTACACCACAGTAATCTACTTTTTTAACCATATTTCTTGAAGGCAGGTTAATAACAAATTCTTCAGTTTCTTTTATATAATCATATGATAATCTTTCTGGTCTAACAGAAATCGAAACCATTGGAGGGCGGGTGCATATTGTTCCTGTCCAAGCAATAGTTAATACATTAACCTCTCCAGCATTGTTCATTGAAGTTACAAGTACCACAGGTACTGGGTTTAAAATTGTGCTTCCTTTAAAAATCATTTTTGACATTGAATTATCTCCTTTAATTATATTTTGTTTGAAAAATTCATTTATATATTTACATATTTAACTTCTCCATTCACAACAGACATTTTAATATTAATATTTTCATCAAATAAAACTAAATCAGCATCATATCCTTCCTTTATAATTCCTTTTCTATTATGCACTTTACAATGTTTTGCAGGATTATAAGTAACCATTTTAATAATTTCATTTAACTTATAATTTGTATTTTCATAAAGATTTTTTACGGATTTATCAAGGGTTAAAACTGAACCTGCAAGAGAGCCATTTTTAAGCATGGCTGTATTGTTTTTAACAATTACACTCTGCCCGCCTAATGAATATAATCCATCTTCCATACAGCATGCACTCATAGCATCTGTTATAAGTATGACATTATTTGTTGACTTCTGCTTTAATGCAATTCTTATAGAGGGATATGATACATGAATGCCGTCACAAATAAGTTCTGTAGTAATATCACTATCAAATACAGCACCTACTACCCCTGGTTCTCTATGTTTAAAACCTGTCATTACATTATAAAGATGCGTAGAATGTGATATGCCATATTCTATACTTTTCATTGTCTCATTAAACGATGCAGCTGAATGTCCTGCTGAAACTACAATGTTTTTTGATGATAGATATTTTATAAGTTTTTCTGCTCCATTAATTTCAGGAGCAAGAGTAACTGATTTTATTAATGAAATATTATCTCCAGTAATCTTCTCAAAACATTCTATACTCGGACTTTTAACGTATTTAGGATTTTGTGCTCCAAGCATTTTAGGACTGACAAATGGACCTTCTAAATGTGCTCCTAAAACTTCAGCACCATCAGTGCCTTTTTCAATTGCTTCTTTAATTGATAAAACTGCTTTATTTATATCTAAAATGTCACAAGTCATAGTAGTTGGAACAAATGAAGTAGTACCATGTTTTAATATTGTCTTAGAAATTGTATTTATTGATAAATATGTTCCATCCATTGTATCTGAGCCGCCTGCTCCATGAATATGTATGTCGATAAAACCTGGTGCAAGATACATACCTTTTCCATCAATTATTTCATTATCATCAGAACTTTCTATATTAATTCCTTTTATCTTACTATCGCTTACTGTAACTGAACCTTTTTTAATCCTATCTAGAAACACTATATTAACATTTTTTATCAGCACTTTTAAACAACTCTTTTCTTTTTCCAAAATTATAAAGGACTAAAGTCCTTTATTTTGTGACTTTCTTAATCTATAAATACAAATTAAAATTAACTATAATTATATCATAAAGCAAACATTATTATCAAAAACGATACAAAACTAAAATATGCAATCTATAGGAGGACAATCATGAAAATTAAAAGAAACGCTTTTTTAATCATTACACTTATTATAAGTTTTATTATGTGCACTCAGTATGTTTTTGCAGCAAAGGTAAAAGGATCAGCACCCTTAGCTCCAACGGGATTAAATTTATCCAATATAACATCAAATTCAATTAATTTAACATGGAGTTCTGCTTCAAATGCTTCAGGCTATTATATTTATAGAGCATCAACAAACGATAGTAATTATGTAAAAATAGCTTCTGTTACAAATACAAGCTACTCAAATATTAATTTAACTGCTAATACAAAGTATTGGTATTATGTATCAGCATACAATAGTTATGGTACATCTGCAGGATCAGTCCATGTATCAGCATTAACTTTACAATCAGTAACAACATCATCACCTAAAAAAATTCTAGGCTTTACCACATATTACTACAGTGGAGATGCATCATCATATAACTCAATGCAGTCAAATGCATCAACTATTGATGAAATTGCTACTCAAACATACACTACAGATAGTTATGGAGTAATTACAGGTTTAATCCCTGCAAACCAGCTGACTTATGCAAACAGCAATGGAATTGTATCTCTTGCAATGCTTCAAAATAATTTTGATGGTAATATTGCTAAATCGGTATTAGAAAATTCAACAAATAGACAAGCCTTGATAAATAATATTACTACTGCCCTTAAAGCAAATGGTTATAAAGGTATAAATGTTGACCTTGAAGGTGTATTCTACTATGACAGAAGTTATTATACTACATTTGTTAAAGAATTATATAATACTTTAAAACCTTTGGGTTATATGATAACTTTAGCTGTTCCAGCAAAGACAAGTGACAGCCCTTCAGACAGCTGGAGCGGTGCATATGATTATGCTGCTCTATCAGCTTATTCAGACCAAGTTGTTTTAATGACTTATGATGAACATTACCCAGGTGGAACTCCTGGTGCTGTAGCATCTATTGGATGGGTAGAAAATGTTGTTAAATATGCTGTTACTGTAATTCCAAAAGACAAAATTATTTTAGGAACAGCAGCTTACGGATATGATTGGTATAATGGTACTACTAAAGCTTACAGTATTAATGGTATGAACAATTTAGCAGCAGCTAATAACAGCGCCGTATTATGGGATAGTATATCAAAGACACCTTATTTCAATTATAATGATGCTTCTGGAATTTCTCATTCATGCTGGTTTGAAAATGGACAAAGTGTTAACTATAAATTAGATTTAGTTAATAATTATGGACTAGCTGGTATTGGCATCTGGAGATTAGGTCTTGAAAATGCAGATTATTGGACAAGCATTAAAACAAAATTTAACAGATAAATAAAAGAGGACAAACAGGGGACGGTTATTACAATAACCGTCCCCTGTTTATTTAAGACTATTTTTGCCTTTGTAGTAAATACATTATAAAATCTGTTTTTTCTTTGACACTTAAATTATATATTATACTACTAGCCTCACTTTGATTTGATATATATTTATTAATAATCTCTATAAATTTAAATTCACTGCTTTCATCTTTGACATTTTTATCAACTTCACTACAATCTAAAACAATTATATTATCTTTTCCGCTTAGAGCAATCTTTAAAATTTCTTGTTTTACCTCTTCACTACAAACATTTATAATATTTGTGGACAACCACTTTTCTACTGTTTTATCTGATTGTATTGATAATTTTTCTTTACATTTTTCATCAACAAGTTCATTAAATAAATCACCTTGATGGCTGTCTACCTTAACAAAAATTACTTCTATACCCTTGTTAATCAATTCATTCATTTTATTAAAATATTCAACTGATGACTGTTCTTTTCTTTCCCAAAAACCTGTAGCATGATGAGCAACTCCCTCATAGTCATGAAAGATAACAACTTTTTTATCACCTTTTTTTAAAGCATACTCTAATGCTTTAACAGAAGCTTGAAGTTCCCCTGCTATCTGCCTGATACTACTTTTAGAATTATCTTTTGATGAATTACTTTCAATATGTTCAACTACATTATTCCTTACAGCTACTACACCATAAGAATATCTTTCTGTGCTGCTGTTATAACTGCCATCAACATAAATATGCAGACAATCCAATGGGTATTTGTCTTGACCTTTTTTTAATAATTTGCTGCTATCCCTTAAATATTGTTCAGCACTTTTAATATCTTCAAAGCTCTTATATTTAGCACCTTTTACACCTTTTACATACTTTAAACATTCGTCCCAGCTTGTAACTATTTTATTTTCAATCTTTTCATTAGTATTGAAATTATAACCTTCCTTAATTGCATATACTTTTTTCCCCATTTTTTTGCTCCTTACTATACTACACTGCAAATGTTTGATTAAAAAACTCTGTATTTATATAATATTAACAATTTTAACGTTTATATTATATAAGTACAGAGTCTAATTATTAATACAAAACATACTTATAAGTTGTATTTATGGTTTTACAACTGTAAGATATCTTATTACTGTCTTTAAATTACATTTTATTTAAATAATTTTACTTTAATCCTAATGCTTTGTCAAGTTCGCTTCTTAATGAATCTGTAATTTCAAGTAATGGCATTCTGATTTCTTCTGTCTTTATTAATCCCATTTTAGTCAGACAATACTTTAATGGTGCAGGATTAGGTTCTTTAAATAATAAAGGTATTATAGGTGCTACTTCCTTCCATTTTTCAAAAGCTGCCTGATGATTATTATTTTTAACTAAATTATAAACATCTAGGAAAGTTTCTGTTTTTATATGTGCAGATGCAAGTACTCCTCCATGACCTCCAAGTACTAACGTACTATATAGGAAAACATCCTCTCCTGTAAGTATTGAAAAATCCTTTGGAGGGTTTAATAAGAGTTCCATAGACTGTTTAAAATCTCCACATGCATCTTTAATTCCAACAACATTTTTTAATTCTGCTAATTTATGAATTGTTTCATTTTCAATATTTCTTCCTGTCCTATAAGGTATATTATAAATAACTATATCTAAGTTTGTTGATTCTGAAAGCATTTTAAAGTGTTCAAATATTCCCCTTTGATCAGGTCTATTATAATATGGGCAAACGGATAATATACCTCGAACATTATACTTTTCAGCTACCTTTAATTTTTCAGCTACTTTAACAGTATTATTTCCACCTAAACCAACAATTACAGGCACTCTTCCATTATTGAATTCCATAGTTTTAGATAATATTTCTTCATATTCCTCTTCTGATACAGTAGGGCTTTCACCAGTAGTACCAAGAGGCATTATTCCTGTTACACCTTTGCCGATATAATAGTCAACTAATTTTTTATATGATTCAAAATCTACCTTTCCATTTTCAAATGGTGTTATTAAAGGCACCCATATTCCATCTACTCTCATTTTTATATTCCTCCCAAATCATTTCATACAGTATAAACTATATAATAATATTATATGATAATTCTACTTAACTGCCACTTTTAACAAAAATAAAACCCCCACCTCCAAGACTTATGTCTTGGGGACGAGAGTTATAACTTCGTGGTACCACCCCAGTTTGTTAATATGTCACCATATCAACCTTTTCAAGTACTGCTCAACAATACTATATCTCTGTAACGGGAGATCCCGACATATTCTACCCCATAAATAGGCTCGATATGAAGCTTAGAGACCTTCTTCAATATTAATTCCATACCTTTTTTCCAGCATCAAAGGCTCTCTGAAATAGAAAGAAATATTTACTCTTCTCATCATAGCTGCTAAAAGAAACTGCTAATATTTTAATAATAATCGTCTATAAAATAAATATATTATCATGTTAATACAGTAAAAGAAAGATGTCAATAGATTTTAGATATTTTCTTCCAAGGTATTATTAAACTGACTATAATATAAATCATGGTAAGCACCATTTTTCATAATAAGTTCTTCGTGGCTGCCTCTTTCTGCTATTTTACCATCATCAATCACCATGATAGTATCAGCATCTCTTATAGTACTCAATCTGTGAGCTATTATAAAGCTTGTTCTTCCTTTCATAAGCTTAAGCATAGCCTCTTGTATATGAAGCTCTGTACGTGTATCTACACTGCTTGTTGCTTCATCTAATATCAGTATTGATGGATTAGATAATATAGCTCTTGCAATAGCAAGAAGCTGCCTCTGCCCCTGGCTTAAATTGCTTCCGCTTTCTGATAGAACAGTATCATACTGCTTTGGAAGTCTTCTTATAAAAACATCAGCATTGGCCATTACAGCAGCTTTTATTATTTCTTCATCTGATGCTTCAAGTCTGCCATACTTTATATTTTCTTTTATAGTTCCTGAAAATAAATATGTATCCTGAAGAACTATACCAAAGCATCTCCTTAAACTATCTCTTGTATATTCCTTTATATCTTTTCCATCAATATATATTTTACCAGAAGTTACATCATAAAACCTTGCAAGAAGATTAACAATAGTAGTTTTTCCTGCTCCTGTAGGTCCAACCAAGGCAATGCTGCTGCCTTCTTTTACTTCAAAATTTATATTATTAAGTATAGATACATCTTTTCTATATCCAAAATATACATTTTCAAAAACAACATGACCTTTTGGATTAATTATAGTTTCTGCATTTGATATATCTTTTTTTTCTTCAGATTCATCAAGTATATCAAAAACTCTTTCGGCTCCAGCAACTGCAGATTGAAGGCTGTTAAAAATATTTGCCAGATCATTTAATGGTCTTGAGAACTGCCTTGAATAGCTAAGAAAGCTTGCTATTATTCCTACAGTTATGAATTTATTAACAGCTAAAACTCCTCCTACACCTGCTACCGCTGCAAAACCAATATTATTTATTACATTCATAATAGGCATAAGATAACCTGACCATATTTGTGCCTTAATTCCAACACTGCAGAGCTTATCATTTATTTCATGAAAGTTCTGAACTTCCTTTTCTTCATGATTAAAAGCTTTAACTACCTGAATTCCAGATATGTTTTCTTCAATTTGTCCATTTAATTTTCCAAGTTCATTCTGCTGTGTTTTAAAAAGTGTCTTTGTTTTTTTAGCTATAGTTTTTGTGAGCAGAAATACTAATGGTATTGTAATCATGCTTGCTAATGTCATAAAGGGACTTAAATATAACATCATAATAAATGAACCTATTATAGTTACTACACCTGACATTAGCTGAATTGAAGATTGAGATATAGTGGAGCTTACATTGTCAATATCATTAGTTAATCTGCTCATAATATCTCCATGAATATGTGTATCAAAAAAAACTACAGGCAGATTTTGAAGCTTTTCAAATAAAGCATTTCTTAATCTCTTTACTATTCTTTGGGAAATTCCTGCCATAAGCCATCCTTGTATAAATGTTAAAAGTGTATCAGCTAAATATGCAATAATCAAACATATTACCATTATACTTAAAAGTCCAAAATTTACGTTGCCATTTTTACTTGAAATTGCATCTACTGACTGTCCAATAAAACGTGGTACAAATAATAATATTATATTATCTATTAATACAAAAAAAGCAACAATTAGAATGCTTTTCTGTTCATTTTCAAAATACTTCCACAGCCTTGATAAAGTCTTTTTTAAATTTTTAGGTTTCTCTACAGGTCCTTTTATTCTTCCACCTCTCATTCCAAAGGCATTAGGCATTTTATTTGGAACTTCAGTTATACTATTTTTCTTATTATTTTCCTGCATAATGCTAAATACCTTCCTTTCCTATTTGAGAATAAAAGATATCCTGATAAATACTACATTCCTTCATAAGCTCATCATGTTTACCTAAACCTGCTATCTCTCCATTATCAAGTACTATTATCTTATCTGCTGTCATAACAGATGTAATACGCTGACCAATAATTATTGATGTCAGCCTTTTCGAATAATCTTTAAGTGATTTCCTTATTTTCGCTTCTGTTACCATATCAACAGCACTTGTACAATCATCAAGGATTAATATTTCCGGATTTTTAATTAAAGCTCTTGCAATAGATACACGCTGCTTTTGACCACCTGATAAATTAACACCACCCTGTCCAAGCATTGTATCATATTTTTCAGGAAAAGTTGAAATGAAATCATGAGCTTCTGAAATTTTAGCTGCTTGTATAACTTCCTCAAAAGATGCATTTTCCTTTCCCCATTTAATATTTTCAGCTATAGTTCCTGTAAACAAAACATTTTTTTGCGGAACAACAGCTATTTTTTCTCTAAGATTTTTTAAACTTATATCTTTTACATCAATACCATCAACCTTAATAGTACCAGAAGTACCATCATAAAATCTTGGAATAAGACTTACTAAGCTTGTTTTTCCTGAACCTGTAGAACCAATAATACCAATAGTTTCACCTGGAAGACATGTAAAAGATACATTTTTAATAACAGCTTGACCATTTTTCCCTTCATAAGAAAAAGAAACATTTTCAAAATCAACTCTTCCAAACACCTCAGAAGTATCATTTGAAACTTCATTAAACTTCATTGTATTTTCTAATGCAAATACTTCTCCTATACGTTCTGTAGATGCTTTCGCCCTTACAAACATAGTAAATACATTAGAAATCATCATTAATGAAAATAATATCTGAGTCATATAATTTGTAAATGCAATTATTTGACCTACCTGCATTTTTCCATGACTTACCCAATTTCCGCCAATCCAAAGCACAGCTGTTATTCCTAAATTCACAAATAATGAAATACCTGGTGAAAAAACAGACATTACTTTCATAGCTGTAGTTGATACAGAAACCAACTCATTATTAGCTTTTTCAAACCTTTCTGATTCATAATTAAATCTGTTAAAAGCTTTAACAACTCTAACACCTGTGAGATATTCCCTCATTACACTATTAACTTTATCTAATGATCGTTGAACTTTCATAAATAGCGGAAATCCTATTTTCATGTTTAAAACAATAAGAATACCTGCCATTGGTATAGTTATTCCTAACACTCCAGCCATATGATAATTCAAATGTACTGCCATTATAATACTTCCAATGCATACAATAGGTGCTTTTACAAAAATCCTCATCAAGCCATTTGCAAAATTCTGTACCTGTGTAACATCATTTGTAAGACGTGTTACTAATGTTGCTCCTTCAAAATTATTAATATTATCAAAAGAAAAACTTTGTATTTTAACAAAGAGATCTTCTCTAAGCTCTGCACCAAATTTTTGAGATACAGTGCTTGCTATAATATTTCTGCTTACTGCAGCTATTGCTCCTACAGCAGTAATTAAAAGCATTAATATTCCAAATCTCTCTACATAAATAATAGCTCTTTTTTTAACTCCAATATCAATTATTTTAGACATAATAGTAGGCTGCATCAAATCACACAATGCTTCTATAGTTAAACAAGATACTCCAGCACAAAAAAGCTTCCAATATTTATTTATGTATTTTTTTAAAAAATTCATTTCTAACCTTCTTTCACTTTTGATCCAAATGTTTAAAATGAATACTATTTTTTCTTTTTTTCTTCTTTTAATTCTTCAATAATAAATCTATCAAAGTCTATTTTGTTAATAAAATTATTCTCATCAAAAATTGTTTTATTTCTTCTGATGTATTCATCAATATTCCTTTTTAGCCAGTATGGTCTTTCTATATCCATTTTATAACACAAATCAGTTATACAGTCATTTAGGTTTTCATTGTAATCTTTCACTACATCAGAAATAGATACTTCATTTTTTATTATTTTATTATTTTTATATAACTTACCCCAAATTCTTAACATAAGATTCTCCTATCATAATAAATTTATTAAGGCTTTCTAAAATAATATAAGCAGCCATTTTCAATAGAATATTCAAGCTTTCCTAAGCTGTATAAGTATGTAATAAAAGCTGACACAGTAGAAAAATACAAATGATACTGCTTAAAATTTAATGATAAATCATTTAATATAGTCAAATTTTCACATATATTTTCTCTAGTTAATGGCTGTTCTAAAAGTTCTAGTATTTGATTTATATAATATTCTATATTGTTTAAATTTTTATCACAAAGCCTTAAAACCTCATTTTTATCAACAAAGTTATCACTATGTGATATAATAAAAAAATCAGCATCTATATTTTTAATATTATTTAGTGTATTTATACTTTCAGCTATATCATATAAATATGGAAAAGAATATTTTTCAATTATTCTGTCACTAAAAATAGAATCCCCAAGAAAGCATACTTTCTCGGGTGTAATAATTCCGATTTGATCAATTGAATGACCTTTTAAACTTAAAACTTCAAACTTTTCATCATTTATTTTCTGCTGTCCTTTTTCAAGAATAAAATCTACATTATAAACTTTATTACCAGCATCTAATTCTTTTATAGGTACTGCTGAGAAGAGCATAGACTGCTGTATATATGTATTTTCCATACGTAATTTTTCTCCATTTGATGCATATACTATGCAGCCTGGATAGTTGTTTTGAAAATAAATGTTCCCTCCGCAGTGATCATAGTGACTGTGAGTATTAATAATATATTTTGGATGAAGTCCATTTTCTGCTAATACCTTATCAATTTTCCTTGCTTCTGTATTATCTATTCCTGAATCAATAAGCATACAATTTTTATTTTTAAATGTATATATACCAATATTGGTTGGAGCTTTAATAAAATATGTATTTCCCTTTATTTTCTCAAGTTCCATACTAACCACTTCCTAAGCTATTTTCTATTCTTCCCAAAAGCTTTCAATAAAAGTAACAGATTTTCCATCACTATCTTCTATTTTATGAAGGCATCTTATTTTATCATCTTCATTTAATACTGTAGTAAAAGATTTTATTTTATCTCCATATTTAACTTCTTTTTCATAAGAAATTTTAATTTTCTTTAGAGTATACTTCATAATAATTTCTAAAGGAATTGATTCAATTGCCCAATCAACATACCTTGTATTGTTTACATGTTTATTAGTATCTATATCACTATATCTTACAAAATAATCTTTCTCATTTTCATAACTTTCCAATTTTTCTATTTTTCCAAAATCATATAAATCCTTTGGACTTTCTTCAGCTCCATAACCTTCAATCATATCTTGTGTTACTTTCATAGGTCTGCACTTTATGGTATCTACAAGAAACCAAACAGAGTCAGCATATGCTATTATTTCACCTAAACTGTTCAATACCTTGTATTTTCTATAGGCATAAAACTTCTTAACTGCATATGGAATTGTTTGTATTGTTATTTTTTCTCCTAAAATAGGGTATTTTAGAATTTTAAGATCCCATTTGTAAAGCATCCATGCCATATTTCTGCTATAAATATAGTCCAAGCCAATATTAAGGCTCTCACTCTGAAAAATAGCAACATCACTAAAAAAGTCTATAAGCCTAGTTGGTAACAGTCTTTTTTTATAATCAATTTCATAATAATGTACATTATATTCTCTTGAACAAATTTTAGCTTCCACTTTGTTTCCTTCTTTCTAATTTATATCCCTGTGATATGTTTTGCAGATAATGAAAGTATAGTTGAAAGCTCTGCTTTCAACTATTTAAATACATCCTTATCTAAGTATTCATCATATGTCATACTTTCATCTATTATACCATTTGGTGTGATTTCAATAATCCTATTTGCTACAGTTTGATTAAGCTGATGGTCATGAGATGCAAACAAAATAGTACCGCTGAAACTTGTCAGACCGTTATTTACAGCCGTAATTGATTCGAGATCTAAGTGATTTGTTGGCTGATCTAGTATTATAACATTTGCTCCGCTAAGCATCATCTTAGAAAGCATACATCTAACTTTTTCTCCTCCTGATAATACCGTAATCTTCTTCAAAGCTTCTTCACCTGAAAACAACATTTTACCAAGGAATCCTCTTATAAAGCTTTCAGCCTTCTCTTCTGAAAACTGACGAAGCCAATCTACTAATGTAAGATCATCTTTAAAATACTCTGAATTATCTTTTGGAAAATAAGACTGACTAGTTGTTATTCCCCAAGTATAACTTCCCTCATCAGGTTCTATTTCACCCATTAGAATTTTAAATAATGTTGTTACAGCAATTTCATCATCACCAACAAAAGATATTTTATCACCCTTTGTAACCATGAAAGTTATATTATCTAAAACTTTTACTCCATCAATAGTTTTACTTAATCCATCTATTCTTAAAAGATCATTTCCAGCTTCTCTGTCTGGTTTAAAACCAACAAAAGGATATCTTCTTGAAGATGGTCTTATATCATCAAGAGAAATCTTATCTAATTGTTTTTTCCTTGAAGTTGCCTGCTTTGCTTTAGATGCATTTGAACTGAATCTATCTATAAAAGCCTGTAATTCTTTAATTTTTTCTTCTTTTTTCTTATTCTGATCCTTTGACATCTGAAGTGCTAATTGACTAGATTCATACCAAAAATCGTAGTTTCCAACATATAACTGGATCTTTTCAAAATCCAAATCTGCCATATGTGTACATACTTGATTTAAAAAATGTCTATCATGTGATACTACTATTACAATACTTTCAAATTCAATTAAAAAATTCTCCAGCCACTTAATTGATGCTAAATCTAGATGGTTTGTAGGCTCATCAAGCAGTAAAATATCAGGATGACCAAACAATGCCTGAGCAAGAAGCACCCTTACCTTCTCTGAGCCTGTAAGTTCTTTCATTGTTTTTGAATGAAGCTCTTCCATAATACCAAGTCCTGTAAGAAGAGTTGCAGCTTCTGCTTCAGCTTCCCATCCATTTAATTCTGCAAATTCCCCTTCAAGCTCTGATGCTCTTATACCATCTTCATCAGTAAAATCAGCTTTTGAGTAAATTGCATCTTTTTCTACCATTATATCATAAAGTCTTTGATGACCCATTACTACTGTTTTGAGAACTTCAAATTCATCAAATTGAAAATGATCCTGCTTTAAAACTGCCATTCTCTCTCCTGGTGTAATAGTTACCTCACCTGTATTTGGCTCGATTTCTCCAGATAATATCTTTAAAAATGTAGATTTTCCAGCACCATTTGCTCCAATTAGTCCATAACAGTTACCTGGATTAAACTTTATATTAACATCTTCAAATAGTTTTCTAGCTCCAAATCTAAGACTTACATTACTAACACTAATCATTCATTCAACCGCCTTTTTAAAATTTTCTTTAATATATTTGTTGAAATTATATCATAAAAAACGAAAAAAATCATTAAGTAAATAAATATACTTTAATTTAGTCCTAAAACAGAATGGAAAGTACAAAGTGCAAAGTTGAGAGTGAATGAAGTTTTTCCTTCGCTGATGCTGCGGAAAAACTAATAATTAATTTTTCAAAAAAGTCAGGCAAACAAACCAAAGGTTTGTTTGCCTGCTAAGTGAGATAATTATAAATTTATCTATTCAGCTTTATCTGATTTAAGGTTTTTAATTAACTCTCCATTCTTTGAGTAGATAATTGCTCCTGCAATAACTAATACAGATAATATAATAAGAATTATCTTAGCTGCATTCATGGTATTATATTTCACTAAAATTGGTGCTGCCATTAATGATACCATATTTATTACTTTAATCATAGGATTTAGTGCAGGACCTGCTGTATCTTTAAGAGGATCTCCTACTGTATCTCCTACTACTGCTGCCTTATGTGCATCAGAATTTTTACCACCAAGATTTCCATCTTCAATGTATTTCTTTGCATTATCCCATGCACCGCCTGATGTTGACATAAATACTGCCAGCAGCTGTCCTGAAAGTATTACACCTGCCAAAGCTCCACCTAGTGCCTCAACTCCAAATAACATACCAACTACTAATGGAGTTAGTACAGAAATAAGTGCAAGACCTATCAATTCTTTTTGTGCTGAAACAGTACAAATACCAACAGCTTTTTGATAATCTGGTTTCACTTTTCCTTCCATAAGACCTGGAATGTGAAACTGTCTTCTAACTTCTTCAACAATTAATGAAGCTGCACGAGCAACTGAATTTATTATTAATGATGAAAAGAGCCATGGTATTGCACCTCCAATGAGCACGCCAACAAATATTTTCGGTTCTGAAACTCTAATTCCTGTAGAACTTATTAAATTTGAAGCAGCAACTCCAAGCTGTACCTGAACCTTTGAAACATCTGTAAGGAAAGATCCAAATAATGATACTGCTGCAATAACAGCAGAACCTATTGCCACTGCTTTTGTAATTGCCTTTGTTGTATTTCCTACAGCATCAAGATGATCCATAACTTTTCGTGATTCTTTATCAAGTCCTGCCATTTCTGCTATACCATTTGCATTATCTGATATTGGTCCAAATGAATCCATTGCAACATTATTACCCGTAAGAGTAAGCATTCCTATACCAGTCATTGCAACACCATAAAGTACATACTGAACTGGATATCCTGAATAAATAAGCACTGATGTAATTATTGTAATTGCAATTATAATAATCTGCCATACAGTTACTTCATAACCTAAAGATATACCTTTTAATATTAATGTCGCAGAACCTGTTTTGGAAGAATCTGCCAATTCCTTAACTGGTTTATAATGAGTATCTGTAAAATACTTGGTAACTTCATCAAGAACAACTGCTAAAACTATACCTACTGCTACTGAGAAAAATGCTCTCCACTCATGCATATAAAAATGAGCAAGTAATGCAAAGCTTATAAGACATATTACTGCTGAAGTATAAAAGCCTTTGTTAATAGATTCCATAGCATTCCCTGTCTTTTGATCCTTTTTACCTTTCACTATGTAAGTACCTATCATAGAAGAAAGTACACCAATACCACGAACTAAAAGCGGGAATACAATCCATTTAAATGCATCTAATGCACCATGATTTTTATCAATACTATACAATGCTAGTCCTAGAATTAAGCCAGATACTATTGTTACTTCATAAGATTCAAATATATCAGCTGCCATACCAGCACAGTCTCCAACATTATCACCTACAAGGTCTGCTATAACTGCTGCATTCCTAGGATCATCCTCTGGTATTCCTGCCTCAACTTTACCTACAAGGTCAGCACCAACATCTGCTGCTTTAGTATATATTCCTCCTCCAACTCTCATAAATAATGCAAGAAGTGTTCCTCCTAATCCAAATCCAAGAAGAACATCAGGAGAGGATATTCCAAATATAATAAATATTAATGTTCCTCCTAAAAGTCCGAGTCCATCTGTAAGCATACCAGTAATTGTACCTGAACGATAGGCAATTTTAAGTGCTTCCGCAAAACCCTTTTTAGCAGCTGCAGCTACTCTTACATTACCTTGTACTGCCATACGCATTCCAAACTGTCCAACAGTAAGTGAGAATAAAGAACCCATTATGAAAGCTATTGCACGGCCAAATCCAATTATAATTGTAACATTAGATTCTCCCATACCATTAAAACGATCCATAGCTTCTGAGCTTGGAGGTATTACATAAACTGAAAAGAATAA
>JAUZPN010000053.1 GCA_030705885.1 Bacillota bacterium
AAAGAAGGATATTCAATAATTGGTCAAGGAAAAATAGAAGCAATATTGAGCGGAAAACCGGAAGATAGAAGAAATTTATTAGAAGAAGCTTCTGGCATTGTAAAATATAAGACTAGAAAAGAAGAAGCGGAAAAAAAACTTATTAATACAGAACAAAACTTAATTAGGATTGAAGATATTCTTTCAACATATGAAGAAAGACTTGAACCATTAAGATTAGAAAATGAAAAAGCAAAAGAATTCTTAAAATTTTCTGAAAGTCTTAAAGAAAAAGAAATAAGTAATATATTATATTTTATAGATAAGCTTCAAGACAAAATTAATGTTTTAGAAGAAGATTCAAAAATTGTTTCTTTAGAAATAAATAATTTAAAACAGAATAAAACAAAGTTTAGTGAAGATTTAAACAATTGCAATAATATATTTGAAAAATTTGAAGCTGAAACTGGCAGAATGAAACAGGAATACTATGATAATAAAGAACAATATCAAAATTTAACATCAGAAATAAATCTGCTTAATGAAAGAAATGTTAATTTTGAAAACTCAATTGAAAAACTTAAGATGGAGATTGAACTAAATAAAAATAAAATTAATGATTTAAAAGAAAATAAAAAAACTATAGAAGAAGATTTAAATAAAACAAATAAGACTTATATCAAATTAAATTCAGATATAACAATTTTTGAAAATGATTTATTAAAATTAAATGATAGTAATTCTAATGATCAAAATCTGCTTAAAAAAATAAAAGATGATGAAATTGATATGATGAATAAACTTTCAGGTATAAAAAACAGCAAGATTCTTTTAAATAATAATATAGAAAACCTAGATATTAAATTAAATCAACTAAGTAATTCCTGTGATGGGTTTTTAAATTCATTAAACATTAACTTAAATACAAAGAAAAGACTTCAAAATGAGGTTTTAAGAATTGAAGATAATATAAAAGCTTATGAAAATAATATAAAAGCAAACAAAAATGAAATAAATAAATTAAATAGTATCTTATCTAAAAAGGATAATGAACTAAGAGAATGTATCTTATTACATAATAAATTAGATGCAAATAAGCAGATGCTTATTAACTTGGAAAAACAATTTGAAGGTTATAATAAATCTTCGAAAATTTTATTACAAGATATATCAAAAGGTAAAATTATTATAAAAAAAGATACATGTTTTATTTTAGGCGATATAATTTCACTTGAAAAAAATTATGAAATTGCAATCGAAATTGCTTTAGGAGGATCAATTTCAGATTTAATAACCATAGATGAAATTATTGCAAAAAAATTAATTAATTATTTAAAAGAAAATAATATTGGAAGAGCAACATTCCTGCCATTAACCATTATAAAAAACAAAAAAATTATAGTAAGCGAATTTATAAGGCAAATTGATGGATATATTGGTATAGCAAGTGACCTTATTTCTTTTGATTCAAAATTTAAAAATGCAATTGAATATGTACTTGGAAGGATTATTATAGCTAGAGATATGGATTGTGCACTTGAAATAGCAAAAAAAAGTAATTATGGCTATAAAATCGTTACACTCTCTGGTGAAGTTATAAATTCAGGTGGTTCATTAACAGGAGGAAGTATATTTCATAAAAATTCAAATATTATTGGTAGAAAAAGAGAAATAGATGACTTAAGCCATAAAATTAATGAATTAAATGAGCAAATTTCAAGCTATACAGAAAAAATTGAAAGTGATAAAAGTACTTTAAAGAGACTTGATGATCTTCAATTAAATTATAAAGATGAAATATATGCTCAAAATATTGAAATAACTAAATTGCATGGTAAAATAACTTCAATAGAATCTGAAAATGAAAAAATTAAAAAAAGTATTGAAATTGCTAATATTGAAATAGCAAATACCAAAGTAAAAAAAGAAAATTATGAACAGGATATATTAACAAAGTCACAAGAATATGATGCTATTAAAGATAAAGAAGAAGAAAATGTTAAAAATATCAGCCTATTAGAAGATAAACTTAATAAACTTACTAAAGATATTTTTTCTAATAGAGATATTTTAACTAACTTAAAAATAGATAAAGCTAAAATAAATGAAAGTATTTTAAATAAGACAAATGAGTTGGAAAGAGTTTCAAATGAAATTTTTGAATTAGAAAAAAAATATAATAATTATACAAATGAACTTAAAATAAATACAGACAATAAAGAAAATTCATCTTTAAAAATTAAAAATATTTCAGAACGAATTGAAGAACTAAAAAAATATTTTGAAAAACAAGATATTATTTTTAAACAAAATGAAATTGAAAGGATTTCATTAAAGGAAAAAATCAAGATATATAATGACAAAACAAATGATGTTACTTTACTTTTAAGCCGAAAAGAAGATGAAATGCATAAACAAGAAATCAATCTTGCTAAACTTACAACTGAAAAAGATGGATTATATACAAAACTTAATGATGAATTTCAGTTAACTTATGCAGAAGCTCTTAATTTTAAAATGCAGATACATAATATTGATATATTGAAAAATGAAATAATTAATTTAAAAGCTAAAATCTCTTCATTAGGAGTAATTAATCTTGGTGCGATTGAAGAATATGAAGATATAAAAGAAAAATTTACTTTTATGAATGTGCAAAAAGATGACTTATTAAAAGCTAAAGATGAATTAACAAGTGTTATAAATGATATGACTAATAAGATGAAAGTAATGTTTAAAGAAAATTTCATTAAATTAAGACAAAATTTCAATGAAACATTTCAAGAACTATTTAAAGGTGGAAGTGCAGATTTAATATTAGCTGATGGTGATGAACTTCAGGCAAATATTGAAATAAACGTAGAACCGCCTGGAAAGAAACTTCAAAATATAAATCTTCTTTCTGGAGGAGAAAAAGGACTATCCGCAATAGCTTTACTATTTGCAATTCTAAAAATGAAACCAACACCATTTTGTATTCTTGATGAGATAGAAGCAGCCTTAGATGATGCAAATGTTCTAAGATATGCAGAGTTTTTAAAAAAATTTTCTGATAAAATTCAGTTTATTGTCATTACTCATAGAAAAGGTACCATGGAATATAGTGATATTTTATATGGTATAACGATGGAGGAAAAGGGAATATCTAAAGTTGTATCTGTTGATTTATGTGAATTAAAATAATGTATATGAACTTTATGGAGGAATATTATGTTTGGAGAAATTTTTGAAAAACTGAAAAAAGGATTAAATAAAACAAAGGATAGTTTTACAGGAAAAATAAGTGAAATGCTTAAATTATATGTAACTATTGATGAAGAAATGTTTGAGGAGCTTGAAGAAATTTTAGTAAGTGCAGATATTGGAATTGAAACATCCTTAGATATTATTGAAAAAGTAAAACAGAAAATAAAAGAAAAAAAGATTAAGGATCCAAAAGAGGTTAAAGGATGTCTAAAAGAAGTATTAATTGATATTCTTGGAGATGAAGAAAACAGCTTAACACTTGATAAAACACCTGAGGTTATGCTCATAATTGGAGTAAATGGGGTTGGGAAAACAACTTCAATTGGTAAAATAGCATCTAAGTATAAAAGTAAAAAATATAAGGTACTGCTTGCTGCGGCTGATACTTTCAGAGCAGCTGCTATTGATCAGCTGGAGATATGGAGCAGTAGATCAGGTGTTGATTTAATAAAACATCAAGAAGGTTCAGATCCAGCTGCTGTAGTATTTGATGCAATACAAGCTGCAAAAGCAAGAAAAACTGACTTACTCATTTGTGATACTGCAGGAAGATTACATAATAAAAAGAATCTCATGGATGAACTTTCAAAAATAAACAGGATTATTGATAGAGAATTTAGTGAAGCAAAAAAACAAACATTCTTAGTTTTAGATGCTACTACTGGTCAAAATGCAATTATTCAAGCTAAACAATTTATGGAATCATGCCCTATTGATGGAATTATATTAACTAAGCTTGATGGAACAGCTAAAGGCGGTGTAGTTATTTCTATTAAATCAGTACTTAATATTCCTGTTAAGTTTATTGGAGTTGGAGAAACTATCGATGATTTACAGTTGTTTGATTCAAAAAGCTTTGTAGAAGCTTTATTTTAAATAATAATTAGGGCTGTTAAGTAAATTTACTTGACAGCCTCTCATTTTTTTGATATTATATTTCTCGTGGGTGAGCTTATGGAAGAAAGAATTAAAATTTCTATATTAATGGATTATTATGGAATTCTATTGACAGATAAACAATTAGATATAATGAATTTATATTACAATGACGATTTATCATTATCAGAGATATCCGAAATAAATAATACTAGCAGGCAGGCTATTCACGACATAATAAAACGATGTAATAAACTTTTATTAGATTATGAAGAAAAGCTTAAATTAATGAACAATAATATCATATTTGAACAAGCTAAAAAAAATATTATAAAAAAAATTAACACTGTTCTTTCAAACGCGACTAACCAAAGTAGTTTAATTTCATTAATTGATGATATTAAAAAGGATATTATGGATTTATAATTAAATGTAAAATATCTATGCTTTGTTTGACAAGACTTGGTTCCAATTGATTTATAGTTTTTTTAGAAGTTTATTGGAACTATACTTCCCTCATCACATTTTGTTCAAATTAATTTATGAATAATAGCAAGGATAAGTTTCTTTTAGAAATTTATTGGGACTTTGTGACCGAGGATAGTATGTGTGGTCGAGTATAGATACAAAAAGGAGGATAAACATGGCTTTTGACAACTTAGCTTCTAAATTACAGGAAACCATTAAGAAATTAAAAGGTAAAGGTAAACTTTCTGAAAAAGATATAAAAGAATCTATGAGGGAAGTTAAATTAGCACTTTTAGAAGCTGATGTTAATTATAAAGTAGTAAAAGATTTTATAAATAATGTTAGCACTAAAGCTTCAGGAAAAGAAGTTTTAGAAAGTTTAACTCCAGGACAGCAGGTAATTAAAATCGTTAATGATGAGCTTAAGGGACTTATGGGAAGTGAAGAAAGTTCAATTGATTTTTCATCCTCTGGTATTACTGTTATTATGTTAGTTGGACTTCAAGGTGCAGGAAAAACTACTATGGCAGGAAAACTTGCTCTTGAACTTCGTAAAAAGAACAAGAAACCTCTTTTAGTAGCCTGTGATATATATAGACCTGCTGCAATAAAACAACTTCAAGTAGTTGGTAAGCAAATAGATGTGCCAGTATTTTCAATGGGAGATAAAATTTCACCAGTAAATATATCTAAAGCTGCTCTTCAGCATGCAAAGGATAATTCCTTAAATGTAGTAATAATTGATACTGCAGGAAGACTTCATATTGACGAAGCACTTATGCAGGAATTAAAAGATGTTAAAGAAAATATTAACCCAAATGAAATACTGCTTGTTGTGGATTCTATGACAGGTCAAGATGCAGTCAATGTTGCTCAGAGCTTTAATGAACAGTTAGATTTGTCTGGAGTAATTTTAACAAAACTAGATAGTGATACTAGAGGTGGTGCAGCACTATCAATCAAGTCACTTACTGGAAAGCCAATTAAGTATGTAGGACTTGGTGAAAAAATGAATGACTTAGAAGTTTTCCATCCTGATAGAATGGCTTCTAGAATACTTGGAATGGGTGATGTATTATCACTAATTGAAAAAGCACAGCAAAATATAGATGAAAAAGAAGCTAAAGAGTTAGGAGAAAAATTATTAAGTCAAGAGTTTAATTTTGAAGATTATTTATCAATAATGAAACAAATGAAAAAAATGGGACCTCTTAATAAGATAATGGAAATGATGCCAGGAATGAATACAAAAGAGCTTAAAGGAGTGGATTTAAGTGGTCAAGAAAAGGAAATGCAAAAAATGGAAGCAATTATTTCCTCAATGACTATTAAAGAAAGAAGAAATCCTTCACTTATAAGCAGTTCACCATCTAGGAAAAAAAGAATAGCAGATGGTTCTGGAACCAATGTACAATACATTAATAAAGTCCTAAAACAATTTGAAATGATTAAAAAAACTATGAAACAAATGAAAAGCATGCAAAAAGGAGCCAAAAAAGGGCTGCTTGGCAAAATGCCGTTTTTCAATTAATATAAATTACTTATGCTTTAAAGGAGGTGATACACATGGCAGTAAAAATCAGATTAAAGAGAATGGGTGCAAAGAAAGCTCCATTTTACAGAGTTGTTGTTGCTGATTCAAGAAGTCCTAGAGATGGAAGATTTATCGAAGAAATAGGTTATTATAATCCAACTGTAGAACCTACATTAATAAAAATTGATGAGGAGAAAGCAGTTAAATGGGTTAAAAATGGTGCTCAACCATCAGATATAGTTAAAAAGCTTTTTGAAAAAACAGGAATTAACCAAAAACTTTAATAAAGTGACTGGGAGTGTATTTTATGAAAGAATTAGTTGAACTTATAGCTAAATCCTTAGTTGATAACCCCGATATGGTTCAGGTAAAAGAAGTAAATGGTGAAAAATCCACTATTCTTGAACTTAGTGTTGCACCAGAAGATATGGGAAAAGTTATTGGTAAACAGGGAAGAATAGCAAAAGCTATTAGAACTGTTGTTAAAGCAGCAGCTATTAAAGAAAATAAAAGAGTTGTTGTTGAAATAATTTAAGAGTTAGGTTTACCTAACTCTTTTATATTAATTTTTGGTGGTGATTAGTTATGAAAGAAATGATAACTATTGGTCAAATTATAAATACACATGGGTTAAAGGGTGAACTAAAAGTATACCCATTAACTGATGACATAAGAAGATACAGAAAATTAAGTAAATTTTTTATTGATGGAATTGAAAAAAAAGTGGTTTGGTGTAAACTTCAAACAGATAGAGTTATACTTAAGCTAGAAGATATAAATACAATTGAAGAAGCAAGTAATTATAAAAATAAATATATTGAAGTAAAAAGGGAAGATGCAGTAAAACTTGAAGAAGGTAGATTTTTCATTGCAGATATTATTGGATGCAGTGTAATAGACACGGAAAATGTTAATTTTGGTACAGTATACGATGTCATAAAAACAGGAAGTAATGATGTATATTGGGTTAAAGGTCAAGAAGATTTAATGGTTCCTGCTCTAGAAAGTGTTGTGGTTAAAATAGATATTGAAAATAAACAAATTGTAATTAAACCATTAGAGCAATGGCAGTAACAATTAATATACTTACACTCTTCCCTGAAATGTTTGACATTTTTAACCACAGTATTATTGGTAGAGCTATAAACAAAGACATAATAAATATAAAAACCTTTAACATTAGAAACTACACATTAGATAAACATAGAAAAGTTGATGACTATCCTTATGGCGGCGGTGCTGGTATGGTAATGGCAGTGCAGCCTGTGGCAGATGCAATAAAAGCAGTAAATTCAGAAGGAAAAGGAAAAGTCATTTTTTTAGGACCAAGAGGGAAAACATTTAATCAGGAAATGGCAAAATCACTAAGTAAGGAAGACAATTTAATTTTTCTATGCGGTCATTATGAAGGTATTGATGAAAGAATTTATAAATATGTTGATATGGAGATTTCACTAGGGGATTTTGTTCTTACAGGAGGAGAAATGGCATGCATTCCTATAGTTGATTGTATCTGCAGATTGATACCTGGAGTTTTATCAAGCAGTGAAAGTTTTACAGAAGAATCTTTTTATAATGGTTTACTTGAATACCCTCAATATACAAGGCCAGAAGTATTTCAAGGTGAAAAGGTACCTGAGGTATTGATTTCAGGTCACCATGAGAATATTAGAAAATGGCGGAGATATAAGTCGTTAATGATTACAAAAGAAAAAAGGAACGACTTATTTTTAAAGTTAGATTTATCAAAAGAAGACAAATTACTAATTAATAAAGATAATAAATAAAAAGTTTTTACTTTATGGATGTATTATTTTTAATTTTCTTGACATTATACTAATTATAATATAAAATTATATGGAATACTGGTTTAGCATTTTCAAATTGATACCAATTGAATTAATATGACACCTTTTCTAAGCTTTTACTTTAAATTGTATAGATTAAAAGATAAGCAAAGGAGGTGTTTTATAAAATGAAGTTACAAATTATTGGGGGAATATTACCTATAATTACAGCTGTTTTAACAATTAAGTTGCAAATTATTGGGTGGATATTACTTATAATTGCATCTATTTTAGGAATAATAGCATTTTTAATTTACACAAAGAAAAATAAGGCTGTTGCAAACATAAAAGCAGCTGAAGAAAAAGCTAAAGAGATAATTGATGAATCTACAAAAACAGCTGAGTCTATGAAAAAAGAATCAATATTAGAAGCAAAAGAAGAAGTTCATAAACTTAGAAACGATTTTGAAAAGGAATCAAGAGACAGAAGAAATGAAATCCAAAGATTAGAAAGAAGACTTATTCAAAGGGAAGAATCCTTAGATAAGAAGAGTGAAATGCTTGAAAAGAAAGAAGAAACTCTAAATAAAAAACAAGAGGAAGTTTCAAACTTAGAATTAAGCATTAAAGATTTGTATAATAAAGAAAGAGAAGAACTTGAAAGAATATCAGGCTTAACTACAGAAGAAGCTAAAACTGTTTTACTTGATGAAATTAGCAAAGAAGTGAAACATGATGCAGCTGTTATGATTAAAGAGGCTGAAAGCAAGGCAAAAGAAGAAGCAGATAAAAAAGCTAGAGAAATTATTACTTGTGCTATCCAAAGATGTGCAGCTGACTATGTAGCAGAAACAACTGTAAATGTAGTTGCATTGCCTAATGATGAAATGAAAGGAAGAATTATCGGTAGAGAAGGGCGTAATATCCGTACCTTAGAAACGCTTACCGGAATTGATCTTATTATTGATGATACTCCAGAAGCAGTAATCCTTTCTGGTTTTGATCCAATAAGGCGTGAAGTTGCAAAAATTGCACTAGAAAAATTAATAATTGACGGCAGAATACATCCTGCTAGAATTGAAGAAATGGTAGAAAAGGCTAAAAAAGAAGTTGAAAACGATATACGAGAAGAAGGGGAACAAGCAACCTTTGAAACTGGTGTACATGGTCTTAATCAAGAAATAATAAGGCTTATTGGAAGGCTAAAATATAGAACTAGCTATGGTCAGAATGTATTGAAACATTCTGTAGAAGTTTCTTATTTAGCTGGACTAATGGCATCTGAACTTGGTATTGACCCGACTTTAGCAAAAAGAGCTGGTTTATTGCATGATATAGGTAAAGCAGTAGATCATGAAGTTGAAGGTCCACATGCATTAATTGGATCTGATATTGCAAAAAAATATCATGAATCTTCAGTGATTATAAATGCCATTGCAGCTCATCATGGTGATACTGAAGTTCAGTCACTTGAAGCTGTTCTAGTTCAAGCAGCAGATGCAATATCGGCTGCAAGACCTGGTGCGAGAAGAGAAACATTAGAAGCATATATTAAAAGATTAGAAAAACTTGAAGAAATCGCAAATTCTTGTGAAGGCGTAGAAAAGTCATATGCTATTCAAGCAGGAAGAGAGATTAGGATAATGATTAAACCAGATGAAATTGATGATGCAGGGGCAATCGAAATAGCAAGAAATATTGTAAAACGTATTGAAAATGAATTAGAATATCCAGGACAAATTAAAGTAAATGTTATTAGAGAAACTCGTGCAATTGAATATGCAAAATAATTTTTTAAAAAAAGGATTTGAATTTTAAACAAATCCTTTTTTTTATTGATAAAATATGATAAAATTTGTATGTAAAGCTTTTTATAAATATTTTTTATTATTTTATAGTAAATATTAATACGATATAATTATATTCATATGATTATATACTAATAATACGAGGTGACGTCATGAGTAAAAAAATTAAATTAAATTTACCAATTACCGGTAAGGTCTTAGCATTAACAGAAGTAAATGACTATTTATTTAATAAAAAAATAATGGGTGAAGGTTTTGCAATTAATCCTAAAGAAAACTTTGTATACTCACCTGTAGATGGAGAAGTTATACTTGTCTATGAAGCTAAACATGCATTAGCTATTAAAACTGATGAGGGGTTACAAATCTTAATTCATGTAGGGATAGATTCTGTTAAACTTGAAGGCCGCGGCTTTGCATCTTATGTAAAAGTAGGAGACAAAGTAAAAGCAGGTGATAAAATTCTTTTCTTTGATCGTGAATTTGTAGAATTAAAAGCATCTATTGTTACACCTGTAGTAATTACAAATTCTGAATTAATAGATTCATTTGATATTAATTTTTCATCTTCTAAAGCTGGTGATATTGTTGCTGAAGCTACAATAAAATAACTTAATATAAATTAATATAAGATATTGGGGGGAGATAAAATGATATCAAAAGAAATAGTTGTAAAAAATTCTACAGGACTTCATGCAAGACCTGCAACATTATTAGTAAAAAGGGCTTCATCATTTAAATCAGATGTATATATTGAGTATAATGGCAAAAAAGCTAACGTTAAAAGTTTAATTGGAGTATTATCTCTTGGTGTAACACATGATTCAAACATTAAAATTATTGCTTCTGGTGATGATGAATTGCTTGCTGCTGAAGAAATAACAAAGTTAATACAAAGTATACAATAAATAAAAGGCTTATTAAGCCTTTTATTTATTGTCAAAAAAATTAATTATGTAAAAACTATAACTGAAATATTTGTAATTTTCATAATATATGCTATAATATGAATGTTATTTTAGAATAAATATTTAACTATGGAGGAACACAATGAGAGATTTATATTCAACACCATTCAATAGCAGATATGCTTCAAAAGAAATGTCATTTCTATTTTCTGATGAGAAGAAATTTAAAACTTGGAGAAAATTATGGATTGCACTTGCAGAAAGCGAGAAGGAATTAGGCTTAAATATTACAGATGAGCAAATATATGAACTTAAAGAAAATTCAGAAAATATAAATTATGAAGTAGCTGAAGCAAGAGAAAAAGAAACAAGACATGATGTAATGAGTCATGTATATGCATATGGAGTTCAGTGTCCAAAAGCAAAAGGAATAATTCATCTTGGTGCTACAAGTTGTTATGTAGGAGATAATACAGATTTAATTATAATGAAAGAAGCTCTTTTATTAATTAGAAAAAAATTACTTAATGTAATTAACTCTCTATCTAGTTTTGCACTAAAATATAAAGATCTTCCTACCCTTGGATTTACACATCTTCAACCTGCTCAACCAACTACAGTAGGTAAGAGAGCTGCTCTATGGATTCAAGATTTAATTTTAGATTTAGAAAATCTTGATTTTGTAATTGAAAAATTAAGATTTAGAGGTGTAAAAGGTACAACTGGAACTCAAGCAAGCTTTATGGAACTATTTAATGGTAATGAAGAATTAATAAAAAGCTTAGATCAAATGGTTACAACTAAAATGGGCTTTAATAAAGCTTTTGAAGTTACTGGTCAAACATATACAAGAAAAGTTGATTCAATAATATTAAATACACTTTCAGAAATTGCACAAAGTGCATATAAGTTTAGTAATGATTTAAGAATTCTTCAAAACATGAAAGAATTAGAAGAGCCTTTTGAAAAAAATCAAATTGGTTCATCTGCTATGGCTTATAAGAGAAACCCTATGCGAAGCGAAAGAATTAGTTCTTTATCAAGATATATAATAGTTAATGCTTTAAATCCAGCTATCACTGCATCAACTCAATGGTTTGAAAGAACATTAGATGATTCTGCAAATAAAAGAATTGCTATATCTGAAGCCTTTCTTGCTTTAGATGGTGTATTAAACCTATATATTAATGTATCTAGCAATCTAGTAGTTTATGAAAAAGTAATTTCGGCTCACTTAAATAATGAACTTCCTTTTATGGCAACTGAAACTATCCTAATGGAAGCTGTAAAGCGTGGAGGGGATAGGCAGGAACTTCATGAAAAAATAAGAGTATACTCTATGGAAGCTGCAAAGAGAATTAAAGAAGAAGGATTAAGCAATGATTTAATTCATAGAATTATGAGCGACCCAGCATTCGGAATTAAAGAAGAAGAAATTTTAGCTATTATGGATGCAAAGAATTTTATAGGAAGAGCTCCAGGTCAAGTAATTGATTTTATTAATAATACTGTAAAACCCATATTACTCGGAAATAAAGACTTTTTAGGAATAGACATAAGCATAAATGTATAAACACTTTATACTATAAATTTATAATTTAAAACATCACAAATGTACTTTTACATGTTTGTGGTGTTTTTATTTTCTGAAAAAATAATATAGATGAACAATTGTAAAACTGATAATTGTCCCCATATTTTTTCACATAATGTGACTTACATTAAATGGTATATTTATACATACATTCTTTAAATAAAAAAATTAGATTTAACAATTGAGAATTAATATTATGGTTTTATTATAGCTTAATTTTATCTGTATATTCCTAATATGTAATATAATGTTGTAAAATGCCGCCCTATTTTCATTATACCACTTCGCTAAATGTATATTTAGCGAAGTGGTATAGACCTAAACTATGCCTTATGGTATAATATTATAAAAAAGGCCCATTTTAATACGTCAAATGATGAAAGGATTAGTACTATGAAATATAATATTATGACGACTAATAATTTTAATTTACCTGAAAGATTATCTGAATTTTTAAATTACTTATCTGTAATTAAAGGTAAATCAATTAATACTATAGATGGTTATAGATTAGATCTATCATTGTTCTTTAGATTTCTTAAATTATATAAAGGATTATGTCCTCAAAATATTGAATTTAATGATATTGTTATAAATGATATCGATGATGATTTAATAAAGGAAATAAAATTAGCAGACTTTTATGCATTTCTTTCATTTGTTGAAAATCAAAGAAGTAATAGTTCTTATGCACGTGCCAGAAAGGTAGCGTCATTAAAATCCTTTTTTAAATATTTATATACAAAATCAAAAATAATAAATGAAAATCCTACTTCAGACTTAGACTCTCCTAAAATAAATAAAAGAAACCCTGTTTACTTAACGCTTGATGAAAGTAAAAGTCTGCTCTCATCAGTGAGCAAAACAAATAAGCATGAAAAAAGAGATTTCTGTATTGTTACACTTTTTTTAAATTGCGGACTACGATTGTCAGAATTATGCAGCATAAATATTTCCAAGATCAAAGAAGATACTTTAACCATAATTGGAAAAGGTAATAAAGAACGAACTGTCTATTTAAATAATTCATGTATAAAAGCAATTTCTGAGTACATGCTTGAAAGGAATTCAATGGATATACTTGCTGAATACAAAGATGCTCTTTTTATAAGTGAAAAGAAGTGCCGTATAAATAAAAGAAGCGTTGAAAATTTGGTGAAAAAATATGTTTTGGAAGCAGGTCTTGACAGTGAAAGATATTCTCCTCATAAACTAAGGCATACAGCAGCTACATTGATGTATAAGTATGGTAATGTTGATATCAGAAGCTTACAAGAAATATTAGGTCATGAAAATATATCTACCACACAGATATATACTCATGTAGATGATGATAAATTAAGAGAAGCGGTAAAATCAAATCCATTAAATGAAGAAATGAAGAATAAGTAAAAAACTTACTCTTCATTTTCATTCTTTTCATTTAAATCATTCTTATTAATTGTGAACAAACCTGGAAAAACTTCATGTGTTTTATTATTATCATTATCATTTTCAATTAGGTCTTTTGCTTCTTTTATATCATCAATAAATTCCCAGATAGGATCCTCAGGAGATAATTCTGCACCTTTAGTTTCAGCATTATCACATTCAATATCTTCCACTTCTTGATCTTTCTCATATATTTCTTCAATTTTAATTGCCTTTGTATCATATCCTTCCATTTCAAGGCACTTGCCACAGTTATTACATTTCTTTTTAGGATTTAAATCACAAGTATCACACTCTCCACAATCATTACATAATTTTTTAGAATTAAAAATACATTTTTTATTCATATTAAATTCCTTTCTTTATCTTATCAATTAATAAACCAACATATACTATCCTCAGTCACAAATAAATTTCTAAAAGGAGCTTCTCTTCACTATCATTTACAAATTAATTGGAACTAAATGTGACCAAGGAAAGTATAAGTCAAAGTACGTATGTCATTTATTTCATTTATATTTTATACTATTAGTCTTTTTTCATCAATAGGTTAATTGCTATTTTTACTATATAATTTATGCAAAAATAAATAAAAAAATAAATTTTCTTTTATGATGTATATTTTTACTTATTTTTGGTATATAATAAGAATGAAGAACATTAGTTTGATATAAAAATTTTATTATTTTTGAAAGGGTGTTTACATTGGACAGACGTAGAAATAACAAACAAAACGAAGTATATGATTATATTAAGAAACATATTATAGAAAAAGGCTTTCCTCCTTCTGTCAGAGAAATATGCGTAGGAGTTGGTCTTAGTTCGACATCAACAGTACATGGCCATTTGCAGAGACTTGAAAAAAAAGGAATGATTAGAAGGGACCTTACAAAACCAAGGGCTATTGAATTAGTTAAAGAAAAAATTTTAAAAGATGAAATGATTGACATACCTGTAATAGGAAAAGTAACTGCTGGACTTCCTATTTTAGCAGTTGAAAATATAGAAGACACATTCTCTATTCCAATTAATTTCATTAAGAATAATTGTCAGTTATTTGCATTAAAAGTTTCAGGTGAAAGTATGATTGATGCTGGAATTAATAATGGCGATTTAGCTATATTAGAACAGACTAATTCTGCTCAGAATGGTGAAATTATAGTAGCATTAATAGGAAATGAAGCTACTCTGAAAAGATTTTATAAAGAAAATGATCATATCCGTTTACAACCTGAGAACAAAACTATGAATCCTATAATAGTTAATGATTGTTCTATACTTGGCAAATTAGTCGGCATTTTTAGAAGATATTAATAAAAATACTATGATTCATTTATTCATATTTAGTTCCACTAAATTTCTATAATAAGATTATCTTTACTGTCATTTATAAATTTAGTGGAACTTTATGACTGAAATGAATACTAAAGCTGTTCTAATTTAGTTTTTATTAAATAATATTATTTAAAGCTATCAATATCCCTATTTTGGCATGTTCAAATGTCAATCCGCCCTGCAAATAGGCTATATATGGTTCTCTGATTGGAGCATCAGCTGATAATTCAATTGATGATCCTTGAACAAATGCTCCAGCTGCCATTATAACTTGATCCGAATATCCAGGCATATCCCATGGTTCACATTGTACAAAAGAATCAATTGGAGATCCATATTGTATTCCTTTGCAGAAATTAATTAGTTTTTGTTTATCATTGAATTTTATTGATTGAATTATATCACTTCTTTTGTCGTCATATTTGGGAAGCACTTCAAATCCTGCTAGTTCCATTAGCTTAGAACAGAAAATTGCACCTTTTACAGCTTCTATAGCCACATGTGGAGCCAAAAATAAACCTTGGTATAGAAGTCTCATTACTCCAAATGTAGAACCGCACTCCCCTCCTATCCCTGGTATTGTGAGTCTATATGCTGATTGCTCTACATATCTTTGTTTACCTGCTATGTAACCACCTGTAGGTGCAATTCCACCACCTATATTCTTTATTAGTGAACCTGCTATTAAATCTGCACCAACATCTGTTGGTTCAATCGTATCAATAAATTCACCATAACAATTATCAACAAAGCAAATAACTTCATGATTAATTTCCTTAATTTCCTTAATTATTTTTTCAATTTCACTAACCAACAATGCTTTTCTCCATCCATATCCAGTAGATCTTTGAATATGAACAAGTTTAATTGATTTATCTTCCATAAGTTCTTTCTGAACTTGAAGTAAGTCTACTTTACCATCTTTTAAATCTATTTGTTTATATTTTACTCCATATTCTTTTAACGAACCAATATTCTCTTTACCACTTATTCCAATGATATTATGAAGTGTATCATAAGGCTTTCCGCATATCGAAAGCATCGTATCATTTGGTCTTAAGTTCCCAAATAATGCAGCTCCTATAGCATGTGTACCATTTACAAAGTGTGGTCTTACCAAAGCACTTTCTGTATTAAAAACTCTTGCATAAACCTTATCTAATGAATCTCTGCCAATATCACCATATCCATATCCTGAAGAATTAGTAAAATGAGAATCGCTTATTCTTTCACTTTGCATTGCATATAATACTTTTAGCTGATTAACTTCTCTAATTTCATCTAGATGTGTAAATACATCTTTTATTTCACATATAGCTTTTTCATATAAATTTAATACATTTTCCTTTATACCATATTTTTCCTTTAATTGTTGATTCATCAATTCTAACATACATTTTTCCAGCATAAATAAAATAGCCGGAATTGCACCTCCTAATAATAATTAAGTTAAATCCACTATACTTTCCTCAGTCACATTTAGTTCCGCTTAATTTATAAATGATAGCGGAGAGAAGCTTCTTTTAGAAATCTAGTGGAACTTTGTGACCGAGGATAGTATAATTATATTAACACATAAAAAAGGAATAGACAAATAAATGCCTATTCTTCTCTTATTATCGATTAACATTAATAAAACAAGAAACTATATTTCATTTGTTTCAATTATTAATTTATCATCTGATAAAACTGGTCTTGCAGGAGTAACTGTAGAAACAGCATGTTTGTAAATCATCATCTGTTTTCCTTGACAATCCAATATTATTGTAAAATTATCAAATCCCTTTACATTACCACTTATTTGAAAACCATTAACTAAATGAATTGTTACAGAAACTTTATTCTTCCTAGCACTATTCAAAAAAACATCCTGCAAATTACTTACTACTTTATTCATAAAAATTTCCCTCCATTAATTACATGTTTGTTTATAAAATATTCTATAAAAATAATAAAAACCCTTTATTTTTTCAATTTATTTTTGTACTTTTCTAAAATATAATTTATTACTTCAGTATCATCTTTAAAATCATCTTTATTTATCCATTCAACTCTATTGTCCTTCCTAAACCAAGTTAACTGCCGTTTAGCATAATTTCTACTGCCCTGTTTAATAATTTGAATTGCCTCATCTAATGAAATACTGCCATCTAAATAATGGAGAAGTTCTTTATACCCTATACCCTTCATTGACTGCATGTCAGATGTGCATCCAATGTTCCTTAATTTTTTTACTTCATCAAGAAGACCTTCTTTTATCATCATATCAACCCTATTATTTATTCTATCATATAATTTACTTCTGTCCATATTTAAAACAAAATAAAAAATATTATATGGTATTTTATGAAAGAGTTTATTTGAATTATATTTGCTGATAGTTTTCCCTGTTAGTTTATATACTTCTAATGCTCGTACTACCCTCTTTAAATCATTAGGAAATAATCTTTTATATGAATCTATATCTACTTCCTTTAACAACTCATGTACATATTCCTTGCCTTTTATTTCTGCTAATTCATTCAATTCTTTTCTATATTCTTCATCCTTATCAGCTTCTGTAAAATCATAATTACAGATTAAAGAATTAATATATAGTCCAGTTCCTCCAGCAATTATAGGAAGTTTTCCACGATTTGAAATATCATTAATATATGTTTCAGCAGATTTTTTAAATTCTGCAGCACTAAAGTTATCAAAAGGTTCAATAATATCAATCATATAATGTGCAATACCCTGCATTTCCTCATCTTTAATTTTTGCGGAACCAATATTCATGTGTTTATAAATCTGCATTGAATCAGCAGATATAATTTCTCCATTAAGTTTCTTGGCTACTTCAATAGATATTTTTGTTTTTCCTACAGCAGTTGGTCCTGCAATAATTAATAAATCCTTCATTAATAATACTCCTTATAATAAGTTTATATTTTATTGTATTCTTTTAAATCTTTTTTCAAGTTCATTTACAGTAATTTTAATAATAGTTGGTCTTCCATGTGGGCAAGTAAAAGGATCATTTATATATTGTAAATCTTCTATTAACCTTTTCATTTCAATATAAGAAAGTATATCATTAGCTTTAACAGCAGCCTTGCAAGCCATTTTAGCTATATTGTTATACTTTACTTCAGTTGTTTTACCAGTACCAAACTGTTTTAAATTATCTAAAATATTAAGGAACAACTCTTTTATATATATTTTACCTAATAC
>JAUZPN010000054.1 GCA_030705885.1 Bacillota bacterium
GTATGAAGCTTTGCAACACCATTTACAGAGTGACTTCCTACAATAGCTAGAAAAGCCATCTTTATGTATCCATCATGAATTATAGACATATCATTAACTCTATTATCATCTCCAGGATATCTGTGTCTAATTTCATTACAGAATCTCATATTTATTTCTTCAACTATCATATATATTCTTGGAAGAAGATTTCTAAACATATCCACAGGCCACTTTTCTAGAGCTTCTGACATTATTGTATGATTTGTATATGCTAATGTATTTGTAGTAATCTCCCAAGCTTGTTCCCATGACAGTTCTTCAACATCTACAAGTATTCTCATTAACTCTGCTACTGCTACAGATGGATGTGTATCATTTATATGAATTGCAACATACTTATCTAAAAGAGTTATTGGAAGTCCATTCTGCTTAAATCTTCTGATTATACTTTGAATTCCTGCACTTACAAAGAAATACTGCTGCTTTAATCTTAATATTCTTCCTTCGTAATGAGAATCATCAGGATAAAGTACCTGAGAAATAGATTCTACTGAATTCTTGTACTCCACAGCCTTTAAGTACTCTCCTCTGCTAAAGCTGGAAAAATCAAAATCTTTATCAACAGTTTCAGCACTCCACAATCTAAGAGTATTTACTGTATTATTATCATATCCAATTACAGGTGTATCATATGGTACAGCAATTACTGCTTCATAATTTTCATGAGAAAACTTAAGCTTTTTATTTTCTTTATACATTCTGATGTTTCCACCGAATTTTACCATTACAGCTTTATTCTCTTTTCTTGTTTCCCATACATTACCATCTCTTAACCAGTTATCAGGTATTTCAACTTGATATCCATTAACTATTTTCTGTTCAAACAGACCATAATTATATCTTATTCCATTACCATGTCCTGGTATTCCAAGGGATGCCATAGAATCAAGGAAACATGCTGCAAGTCTTCCAAGTCCGCCATTACCTAAGCCTGCATCCATCTCAGCTTCTTCAATATCATTTAAATCTATTCCTAACTCCTTAAGACCTTCCTCGCATACATTTTTAATTCCTAAATTTAAAAGATTATTACCCATAAGTCTTCCAATAAGAAACTCTAAAGAAAAATAATAAACCTGTTTTTCTTTCTGTTCTCTATATTGCTTATTTGTCTTCATCCATTTTTCTGAACTATATTCCTTTACAAGTGCCCCTAATGCTATATACTTATGTAGAATATCTGAATCTTCAACTTCTTCAGCAAACATACTCATAAGCTTGGTTCTATAATCACTTTTGAACTTTTCTTTATCTAATTTCATAAAATATCATCTCCTCCAAAATTGATTCAAATACTATACTTTCCTTGTCACATTTAGTTCCAATTAATTGAAAAGTATAACAATTTAGTTATAGGGACTTATATTTTTATATATAAGTCCCTTAGAAACTATAAACTATCATAAAGTTCAATGTATTTATCAGCTGATTTACTCCAGCTGTTATCCTGTTCCATACCATTTTTTCTTAAATTATTCCACATATCTTTATTATTGTTGTAAAAGTATAATGCCCTGTTTATTGTATATAGCATATCATGAGCATTATAATTTGAAAAGCAAAATCCATTTCCTTTTTGTGTTAATTCATTAAATGGGCTTACTGTATCTTTTAATCCCCCAGTTTCTCTAACAATTGGAACTGTTCCATATCTTAAAGCAATAAGCTGCCCAATCCCGCATGGTTCAAACATAGAAGGCATAAGAAACATATCTGATGATGCATATATTCTCTGAGCTAAGCTGTTATTAAAGAATATATTAGCAGACAGCTTCCCTCTATAAACCTCTGAATAATACTTAAACATTTCTTCATACTTCTTATCACCTGTTCCTAATATTACAAGTTGAACGTTTTGCACCATTATTTCATTCATAATACAAGCAATAAGATCTATACCTTTTTGGCCTACAAGTCTTGAAACTAGCCCAATCATTGGAATATCCTTATTAACAGTAAGTTCTAATGTCTTCTGAAGATCAATTTTGTTTTTATCTTTATTTTCTACAGTATTTTCATCATAATTAATAAGTATATTTTTATCAGTTGCAGGATTAAAAATATCGTAGTCTATTCCATTAACTATTCCATAAAGAATATCACTTTTAGACCTAATAAGTCCATCAAGTCTTTCACCATAATAAGGTGTCTTAATCTCTTCTGCATAACTTTCACTTACTGTTGTTACAGCATCTGCATAGTTTATTGCAGCCTGCATAAAGGATATACCATCAAAATATTTTGCCTTTTCTTCAGTGTAATATTCCCATCCTAAATTAAGCAGCTCTCCAAGTGCCTGTTTAGGAAATATCCCCTGATACTGCAAATTGTGTATTGTAAATACAGTTTTTATATTATCATAAATGTCATTTCCTATATTAAACTCTGATCTAAGTAATGGTATCATGCCAGTCTGCCAGTCATTACAGTGAATTACATCTGGTAAAAAGTCTTCTAAGTAATTGATGGACTGCACTACCGCTCTGCAAAAATAAGCAAAACGCTCACCATCATCATAATGTCCATAAATACCTTCTCTTTTAAAATAATATTCGTTATCTATAAAATAGAATGGTATTCCATCTTCCTCTAAGTATTGAAGACCGCAGTACTGGTCTCTCCAGCCAACACTTACAGTAAAATTACAAATATCCGTAATCTTTTTTTTATATTTTTCAGCAATAGCTGAATACTTTGGTATCATAACTCTTACGTCTATACCTGCTTTTTTTAAAGCTTTTGGAAGTGCATAAGCTACATCTCCCAATCCACCTGTTTTAATAAAAGGATGACATTCTGATGCTACGAATAAAACTTTCATATTGACCTCCCTGTATTCCTTATAATGTCTCAAATATTGTTCTCTTCATTAAGGATATATGTAGTGTATTCTAATTACAAGTTAAACAATGGCTTTTTTTCTATTACTAATGGGAATTCTTTATCCCCTTTAAGCTCTTTATTTTGTTCAATAATTATATTTTTATCTATAATACAATTTACTAATCTAGAATTTTCTTTAATGTCGCAGCCCTGCATTATAATACAGTCTTTAACCTTTGCACCCTTATGGATGTTAACTCTTCTTGCTATTATAGAGTTTTCTACTGTACCTTCAATTATACATCCATTTGCTATCAAAGAATTAGAAACTTTAGACTTGATTGAATATTTTGTTGGAGCCTCATCCTTAACCTTTGTATATATTAATCCATTATTATAGAAAAGCTCCTTATTAACTTTAACATCTAAAATATCCATATTAGCTCTATAATATGTGTGTATAGAATTTACGCATTCTAAGTATCCTTTAAATTCATATGCATTTATGCTAAAACCTTCTATATTCCTATATATAGCATCCTTTAATGTCCTGCAGTATCCTTTTTTAATACAGCTGTATATAAGCTGAAGGAGTATTTCTTTTTTCATAATGAACATTTCCATAGAAATATTGCTTTTATCATCAACTCCTATATTTTGCCCTACACTTATAACTGTATTATTCTCATCAATATTTAAAACATCACAATTTATAAAGCCTTTTTTGCCATTATCAATTTTTTTATAGATAACAGTAATATCTTTTCCTGATTCCTCATGTGATCTTACTGCATCTTCATAATCTATATTACATATCATGTAAGAAGATGATAGAATTACACCAGTCTGCTTACTCTGATAAAAATATTCAATGTTATTTCTAAACAATTCCAAATCACTCACATAATATCCTGTTACTCCAAAGTTAAATAAGAACAATCCACCTATTTTTCTATCTAAATCCCATGGTTTTCCTGATCCAAGGTGATCTGCTAAAGATCTTGATTTACTTTGATTAAATATACCTATGTTTCTTAATCCTGCATTGACCATATTAGACATTACAAAATCTATTATTCTGTATCTTCCTGCTATAGGTATAGATGCAAGCGGTCTACTGTGAGTAAGACTCTTTATGTTGTCTTCATTTTCATTTAGGTTTAAAACTCCCATGTAATCTGAAAGCATATAAATTCCTCCATCTCTATTTATTATCCTAATGTTAATTATTCATATTATCTTATTTTCAAAATGACCTATCATAAAATCGGATTACTATTAAAAATACTACTTAATTACAGAAGCTGATTTTATATCTTTTCCTTCACCTATAACTGCAATGTCTTTACCATTACCTATCTCACTGTTTTTTCTTATAGTTACATCATTACCTATTATTGCTTTATTAATAATAACATTTTCACCTATTTTAGTATTAGACATTACAATTGAATCTATTACTTTACTGTTTTTACCCACATATACTCCTGGGAAAAGTACTGATTTATTAACTTCTCCAAGTATAGTACAACCCTCAACTATCAATGAATTTTTTACATCAGCATTGTCTCCAATATACTGTGGAGGTCTTGTAGGGTTAACAGAATATATTTTCCATGTATTATCATGAATATTAAGCTCATTATCATCAGCTAGCAAATCCATATTTGATTCCCAAAAACTATCGATAGTACCAACATCTTTCCAATAGCCTTTGAATGGATAAGCATATAATCGCAAGTCATTTTTAAGCATATTAGGAATAATATTTTTACCGAAATCATTAGAAGAACTTTTATCTAATTCATCTTCTTTAAGGAATTTCCTTAATACTTGCCAATTAAAAATATAAATTCCCATAGAAGCCATATTATTTTTTGGTTCTGCTGGTTTTTCCTGAAATTCATACACTCTATTATCTTCTTTTGTGTTCATTATACCAAATCTGGAAGCTTGTTCAAAAGGCACTTCAAAAACAGAAATAGTAGCATCTGCACCTTTTTCCTTATGATATTGAAGCATTTTGTAATAATCCATTTTATATATATGATCACCTGATAAAATTAAAACGTAATCTGGATCATATCTGTCAATAAAACCAATGTTTTGATATATAGCATTTGCAGTACCCTTATACCAGTCACCACCTGATTCTTTCATATATGGTGCAAGCAGACTCACTCCTCCATTGTTTCTATCCAAATCCCAAGGTGTTCCTATTCCTATGTGAGAATTAAGTGCCAATGGCCGATACTGCGTTAAAACGCCAACTGTATCAATTCCAGAATTGGAGCAGTTACTTAAAGTAAAATCAATAATTCTGTACTTACCTCCAAAAGGTACAGCAGGTTTAGCTATTTCTTTGGTGAGGACTCCAAGTCTAGTTCCTTGTCCACCTGCTAAAATCATAGCAACTATTTCCTTCTTTTGCATATTTCTACCTCCTTTAATATAAAGTACTAATAATTTGTTTAAATGCCCTGTAAATATAATTTTAATATAATTATATTTACAATAATATAATACCATTTTATTTAAAAATTAAATAGTATTAATTTCTAAAAAAGTTCAAAATTCAAAACTTTTTTTGTTAAATCTTTGAGATTTTACTAACATATATTACCATGTATTAGAGTATAAAACAACTCTTTTATAACAATACGTATTAATTTTATGTAAAAAAGATTATAAATATTACTTAAGATTAAGAAATTAAAAAAATTTATTTTACCTCTTGATTTATTCTTAAATGTCCTATATAATAGTACTTGTCTTTCGGGGTGTAGCGCAGATGGGAGCGCGCGTGGTTTGGGACCATGAGGTCGCAGGTTCAATCCCTGTCACCCCGACTATTAAAACTTAATATTAATACAAATAAATTCAGCCTGATTTAATCAGGCTGTTACTTTTTATAAATTATTTGCACATATCGGGGTGTAGCGCAGGGGTAGCGCGCTTGGTTCGGGACCAAGAAGTCGCAAGTTCAATTCTTGTCACCCCGATTGCTCAAATAAGCCAGTTCATAAATTTATAGAACTGGCTTATTTCTATTCAACACCAACAATACACCCACGATATGCAAGTATATTTATTTTTGTATAGACTTATACTATTTTAAATTAACAGTATAATTTAATGAAGAACCATCTTTAAATTTTAATGTAATTACTGTGTTAGATGTTAATTTAGATAAAAATGATTTATATAGTGTAAAAGTATATCCAGTGGCAGTAGGTATTACTGCTTCATCAGTACCTGCAACTAACCTAGTAGTTCCATTGTAAACTCCAATAATTGGATTTGCAACTTTATTTGGTGCTGTTATAACTGATGTTAAATTAGCTGGTGCAGTTTTTGTAAATGTTCCTGATGTTGGTGACATAGTTGCACCTAAAACAACAGTATAAGTTAATGAAGAACCATTCTTAAATTTTAATATAATTACTGTGTTAGATGTTAATTTAGATAAATATGAACTATAAAGTGTAAAAGTATATCCTGTAGTAGTAGGTACTATAACGTGATCGGTACCAGCAACTAATCGAGTAGTTCCATTATAAATCCCAATAACTGGGTTTGTTGTTTTGTTTGGTGCTGTGATAATTGCTGTTAAATTTGCTGGTGCTGCTTTTATAAATGTTCCTACTGCTGGTGATATTGTAATCCATTGTGCATATAATGTTATATCTGCTCCATTTATTAATACACTCGTACCTGCTGAATAACCTGTTCCGTTTCCATTAGCTGCTGTATTCCATCCTGCAAAAACATATCCAGTTTTCACAAGGCTGCCTGTATTTCCAAGTATTGTTGCTTTAGAATTTTGAATGTATTTGTTATTATCAACCGGTACTGTTCCCCCTCCATTTCCATTTCCATTGTATGATACTTTAAAATATTGTGATTCAGTACTACCACTCCAGCCAGCTAATCTAGAAAAAAGTGACCAAGCTGCATAAGCCTTAAGGTTTCCATTAAGAGATTGAGAATGTGCAGTTGAGGTTTCAAACCAATCTACACCCAACACATGTTTATCCTGCCACTGTGTGCACCAGTTTCCGCCTGTATAGTCACAATTATCATTGGCATTCTTTGATAAAAATTCATTACCATCAGGATCATAACTCTCAATATCTGCAAAATCATAGAGTATCTTATTATGAGATTTAACATAAGTTCTAATCTGTTCATTTCGCTGATTTAAATTTCCATTCACTCCAGTTCCATCTAGATGACCAGTCATATAAACAAATTTTACATTTGGAAATTCATTTTCTAAACTATTCATAGTATTAAGATAGTTATTAATATCTGTCTGGCTGCATTCTGAAACACCGCCGCACCAAGACCACATCATAACATTTACTTCAGGATGCTCTTTTAGGTATGTTACAGTACCTTCACTCCAATTACTTGAATCTGGCTCTGTAAGGTTATTCCATCCAAATGGGTTATCTCTAAGTTCAAGTTTATTAGTTTCCTTATCTGACGAGAAACTATATTGTGTTCCTGCAAATCCGACAAGATCAGTCATACCAGTAACAAGCTGGCTGCCATGAGATGTGTGTTCATATGCAATAACAAGCTTGTTTTTTGCAGTATCAATCCAGTTTGATGGTATATTTTTAAAGTTTGAAAGTCCTGTACTTTTATGATTCACTACAATTGGAGCACTCAAAGTTTCTGCTGATGCTTGTCCTGTAAAAAATGAATCTTTTATCTCCTGATTTTTTGTACTTTCATGTAAAACTATTGTAGATTGGAGAACACTCAAAGCTAAAATTACTGCCATAGTTGTTTTTAATCTTTTTAACATAAATTGACCCCCTAAGATTTTTATTTTTTATGTAATTATACCTTAATTTTTGAAAATACAAAATATATTTTTAAAAATAACAGTTAAGATTTTAAAATAATTAAAATTCAAATAATATTATTTATACATTATCTGTAAAAGAATTTTATTACAAACATCTACAACATTTAATAAATTAATAGGTATATATAGAGCAACTTCAGAGAACAGTGCATTCATTTTAGATGAACTACGCATTTTAAAACTGTTAAATATATATTAATTTTACTATAAGCCCCTTACTCTTTCAAGTTCAGGGTTTATTTTTTTGCATAAAAAGAAGCTATGCACTAATTATTTAGTGCAACAGCCCCATGATACATACTTATTATTTTTTCTGTAGTTTACTTTTTTAATTTACTTGTTTTCCTCAGTTTCTGGATAATATTCCTTCATCTTTGGAACAGAGTTAATGCCTTTCAGCAGCTGGTCAATCATTTTTGGCAGCTTCAATGGATTGAAAGGAGGCAGTTCATTCTTTGTAATTGTCTCTACACCTAACATTTTCTTTAAGCAGGCAGCTACAATACGAATATCATATTGAGCTTCGAAAAGTGGCGTAATAGGCTTATCAAGATGTAGTGTACGATATACTGCTATCATTGCAGTACGTACAGAAGTCTCTACAGTGAATACAACATCACCTTCTAGTTCTACAAATTGACCTATAAATGCTAGATTTGTACATCCTTCAGGTATAATTTGTGGACGATCCTGCAAACCACGTGGCATAAACTGACTTGTGATATAAGGCATCATGGTTGTAATGATTTTAACGTGAGGCAGCATTTCCTCATATTTATCAATGTAATCGAGATGGTACAACAACTCCTGTAAAATCTCTTCTCCTGTACACTCTGTCATAGGCTTTTTGATGTAATCACCAACTTCGTTGCCATGTAAGCCATATCCCCAGAATACCTCAACATTTTCAGGCTGATCAGGGAACATTGGCTGAGGAGGAGTGTTGATAGATTGGAACCAGGCAGAGTCAACTAAAGTAATAACACCTGCTGTACCAGTAACGTTTGTTGTTTTCTCTTCTAAGTATTTAAAAAACTCTGGGTAGTCTGTAAGGGTGACAGTATAGCTTATAAAGTGAGACTTATCAGGAGCTGAAACAAACTTCTCAGGGTTACCGAATACCGGACTCACTTTAGCAAGCTTTTCCCATACCGTGAAGCAGCCTTTGTGCTCCTTGTCACGGTTCATTACAGTAACTGTTTTATTGCTGCCATGAGAGCTGTTTTGGGTCATACTGCCGTTAGTAAAATAAACAAGATCAGCAGCAGCAATAGGAACTCGTTCAATCCTACCATTCTTATTTACTTCCAGATGAGTAACAGTTTTTTTATCACCTTCCATCTCAACATGGATTTCTTCAACTGTTGTACCTGTAACAAAGTTGACTCCTTTTCTTTCAAGCCATATGTGCAGAGGCTTAATGAAGCTGTTATAATTATCATACTTAGTTCTCAAGATACCTTTTAGATTTTCTACACCATCTAAGTGCTGCATAAAGCGAATGGTATAACGCTTCATCTCAATGAGACTATGATATGGCTGAAATGCAAGCATGCTTGCCCAATAGTACCATATGTTGCTTTTAAAGAAAGCTGCTGAGAACCATTGTTCAATGGTGACATCTTCAATTTCTTCTTCTGGTGTAAGCATCATTTTGGTCATATTGTCCATATCTGCTTTTGTCATTCCAAGGGAGGATATGTCTCTTGGATTAAACTGGTTTTCAAATAGGCGCTTTTTAGCATAAATAGGTAGTTCCTTATTGCATTCACGGGTCTCATCCAGAACGGTACGGCCTTCTTCGAATATAGAAGGTATCATTCCAAAGAGATACCAAAGGCATTCCATATATGGTTCCAGTTCACGCTCGCCGCGGAGTACGTAACCATCAATTGCATTTCCAGCAGCATCCATAGAGCCGCCTACTACAGGATGTTGCTCGTAGATTGTGACATTCTTGCCTGGCATATGTCCATCTTCAGTAAGAAAAGCAGCTGCAGAAAGTCCAGCAATACCGCCACCTACAATAACAGCACGTCGATTTTCGATTCCCTCTGGTTTTCTAGCATGAATACGGTCATAATTTTTCATTATAATCATCCTTTCAATATTATATATTTTATCAAAATCATACACATGTTGCTCTTTGTTTATGTTTATATTATAGTATCCTTGAACATATGAAACAATCATCAGATTTGAGCTATATGTTCAAAATTCAATAAAAAAAATCATTTTATTGGATTTTGAAAAAAATTTTATTTCCTTTGCTTTTCGCTTTCATTAAGCTGCTTTGGTAATGGAAATCCTGCCAAGTCAAAATAAACAAGTTTCATAGCGCCAAAATAATCTGCTATGAGATGAGAGTCCCTAAGTTTCAGTATGACTGAAAAGGATTAAATTTAGCTCCTTCTTCATTCACCCTTCTTACATATTCTTTTTCTACTTCGTCATCTTCCATGCAAAAATTTGGTGAAGAAATACTGATAAATGAAAATGCAACACATATTGAATTTTGCCTATGCATGTATTATAATTGCCTTACATATGTTAAACAATCGTAAGATTTGTACCATTTTATACAAAATTGTATAATCTGAACATCTTTGTTGGATTTTGATAAAATACTTAAGGAGTAAACTTATGGGCGAAAAAGCAGAATACAAGAGTGCCATCCGTTCACGGAGATTGATACGACAAGCTTTTGTTGATTTGATGAGAGAAAAGGCTTTGGAAAAAATCACTGTTACAGATATAGTTACTCGAGCGGACGTAAACCGAGGAACTTTTTATGCTCACTATCAAGATACAAGAGCAGTTATTGAACAGATTGAAAATGAGATTATCGAAAAAATGCTAGAGTTTTTAGGTGAATTCAGATACAAAAACTTCTTTCAGAACCCACTGCCATTACTTTTAAAAATCTCAAGATGGCTGGAAGAGGATTTAGAATTCTATCGTATTCTTATTAATTCCAGTGGAGCAGAACAGTTTCTTGTTAAACTGAAGAAAAACTTTGTGGAGTATTTATGGAATGATAGCGATACACCTGAGCACATAAAAAAATCACCTGAGTTTTTTATACTAATAAATTTCTTTGCCGGTGGAATTACTAATCTTTATCAGGTATGGTTTAGAGGGGAAATGGATTGCTCGCTTAATGAGATTTGCCTAGAAATCAGCAAAGTTATTGTTAGCAATTCAGCGTTATTTTGTGAATAAGAAAAGAAGGAATTGCTTCAAAATGAAAAAATTCATTTTGCAACAATTCCTTCTTTTTAATTTATCATAAAGCAAAGAGAATTTTTTCTACTTCCTCAATTAGCGTTTCTTCAGACATCTGCTTTTTTTGCATGAGCCACCATCTAACAGTGTGTATTATAGCGCCAGTGAAAAAAGCTGCTACTACCTCAGGGGATGCAGGTACATTTATGCCCTTTTTTATACTAGCTTTAACCTTCTCAGCTATATCAGAAGTAATCTGTTCTGAAAGAATATCAAGAAGCGTGGGCATCAAATTACTACTTAAAGCATTTTGAACCACTTGTTCATGTTCTCTAAAAAAAACTATAAGATGACGGATGATGCTGACATAAAAAGATTTCGAGTCGTTGTAATCTGCTGAAGCAGTATTTATTGTATCAAAATCAGTTTGAAGACGCCAGATAAAAAAACGAAAAAATTCATATTTATCAGCAAAATGTTTATAAAATGTTGTCCTTCGAATCATGGCTCTTTCACATAACTCATTTATTGTAATATCTTCAAAGTGTTTTTCACTCATTAGCTGTAAAAAAGCTTCTGTTAATGATTTATATGTTCGGACAATTCGTAAGTCATATTTATTATCCACGCTAATCCTTCCTTTCGGAAACAGATTGGTAAAGTCTGTCTCTTATGTTACAATATTTAATCTTTTGATTCTTGAATTGCTAATAAAATTATTCTATACTTTAAAACAACAAATGTCAATTATATAACATTTGTAAGTTAAAAGGAGGTTGTTTAAATGGGTACAGAAATTTTATTTGATCCGATTCAAATTGGAAACGTAGAATTGAAAAACAGAATTGCAATGTCACCAATGAATATGGGCTATACCGGGCCTGAAGGATATGCAAGTGATGAGTCTAATGCATGGTATGCCACTAGGGCAAGAGGCGGCTTCGGCCTTATCATAACTGAATGTGTTGTGGCGAACCCTTATCCGTGGCGTGGTAGCGATTCTCTTAATCCTCTTTTATGTGACAGTCAAAAAAAATACCGTTTTTTGAGTCAGATGGTCGATGTTATTCACTCCTACAAAGGTGCTAAGGTATTTATGCAGATTTCCCCAGGATGGGGACGCCAAGGTCATCCAGATATGATTCATGAGAGTATTGCTTCTGCTGCTCCATCAGCTATTCCAATGGAAATGGATTTAAGAAATTTTAATTATGGTTGGGCTAAGCAAATGAAAAGGCTTGGTATTACAATGATTGATGAAATCGGAGGTGTGGAAAAACTCAAAAGCCTTAGCGATGAAGAATATGAATCTGTTAAGGATATGGCATTCAGCTACATTAACAAGAATGCACCTGAATTAATGCACACAATAAAAGGAGAAACTCCAAGAGAGCTGACCATTGCAGAAATTGAGAAGATGGAAGATTTCATGGTAGAGCATGTCTGTGCTGCTTATAAATTAGGTTATGACGGTGTAGAACTCCACACTCCTCATGGATATCTCCTGCATCAATTCTTGTCACCACGCTCAAATCATCGTACTGATATGTATGGCGGCAGTACTGAAAACCGTGCTCGTGTGGTTACAAATATTATTGAACGTATTCGTAAAAAGGTTGGTCCTGATAAAGTACTAGGCTGCAGACTTTCCGGTGACGAATTGGTACCAGGTGGTCTGACACACGAAGAAGCATGCAAGCTAGTAAAGCTTTTTTCAGATGCAGGTGCAAACTATATTAACGTATCGCAAGGCTCTTATGAAAATCCAGGAGCTGGATTTGCACCAGATGGTGAAGATGACTTTATACGCTGGGCGCCTGGTTTCAAGGAAGCCAGTGGAGGACTGCCAATTATTACACCAAGTTATGTTAATGCAGAGACTGCTGCTGAAGCAATCAGAAGTGGAAAGACTGATATTATTTCACTAGGACGTCAGTCGATTGCTGATCCATATTGGCCAGCAAAAGTAAAAGCCGGACGCTGCACAGATATCGTAAAATGCATACGTTGTCAGCAATGTTACATGAATTTATTTGAACCTCGTTGGATTCGATGTTCTATGAACCCTACTGCTGGATTTGAAAAATACTATCCAGATCTTTGGAAGGACGATGGCTTAATGGATGTACGTGCTAAAAAATTTATGGATAAACGAGAAAGTTTACCTCAAATATAAGAAAGGAGAAGTTAATATGAGCGATAAATATAATGATGATGGTTTTTTTAAAATTGATCCTGAATGCCATTTAATTGGTGATATGGAACCAATCAATCACTTTCCTGGAGTACAAATGTGGTGGCGGGCTATTGATGGAATTATGCGTCCTATAATGCAGGGAACACCAGAAAAGTACTATAGTATGCTGGAGCCTTGGGAGTTTCAAAAAAGTAATGATCCAGAAAATATAATCCGTGCAATGGATAAGTATGGTGTTGATGTTGCATGTCTTTTACCTGAATCCATGATGGATACTACAGGATATTCCAGTCGTTGGTGTACAAACGGTGATACATGGAAGGCTGTTGAAAAACATCCTGACCGATTTATCATTGAACCAAACCTTTCTCCCATTAAACATAGGGGTGTAGAAAATGCCATATGGGAGATGGAATATTGGGTAGAGCGTGGTGCAAAGATTTTTAAATACTATTCGCCAGAGGATACCTATATCAATGATCCTGAGCTATGGCCTTTTTACAAGAGAGCTGAAGAGCTTGGTGTCGTGTTGGATTTTCATACAGGTTTCTCATGGGTACCACCAGGAAAGAGTAAATATTGTCTGCCTATCCAAATTGATGATGTTGCTCGTGACTTTCCAAACTTGAAAATTGTAGCTTTTCATATGGGTTATCCTTATTGCGACGATCTTAATATGGTAGCTATGGGACATCCTAATGTATACCTATGCTTGAGCTTGTTAGTGCCATGGGCAATAAGCGCACCATATAAATTCGGAAAAATTCTTGGTGAAGCAATGAGATTTGTGGGACCAGACCGTATCATTTGGGGAACGGACAGTGCAGGGTATGGTGCTCAAATCGGTACAGCAGTAATGGGACTTCGTGACTTCCAAATTCCTGAAGAATTACAATGGAAGTATGGCTATTTACCTCTCACTGATGAGGACAAGCGTAAGATTTTCGGAGGGAATCTAGCAGGGCTTCTAGGAATTGACTCAACTGTACGTCGTATAGGTAAAAATGCTTCTAGCGAAAAAACCTCTTCCTCTTCTACGAAAATAGAAAAGGAGAAAACTAATATGGAATCAGCTTATGAGGTTTTAGTTTCTACCCCTATGGGGGATCTTTCGGGCAAAGTTAGCTTAAATATTGATGGAACTGCATTAAGTGGATCACTATCTTTGATGAACAATGATAACATATTCAGTGGTGGAACTATTGAAGATGAAAGAATAGCCTTTTCAGGCGAATTGAAAACCCCAATGGGAAAAATGCCTTACACTGTTACAGGTACATTTATTGATGGCAAAATTGAGGCAGTGGCAAAGACAAAAATGGGCAATCTTTCAATTAAATCAAAATAATCAACATATAGGATAAATCTTGTGCAGCCACAAGATAATTGCAAACAGCAGAGGATAAATGATTTCATAACATATTAAATGGCATAAGTTGTAGTTCTAAATAGAATACTTATGCCATTTTTTATATAAATTCTCTGCATGTACCACAAAAAGGTGTCACTTCTCCATCCTTATAAACAGAAACGACTTTATCCACTTCATTTTCTCCATAAGTGAGCATTGTTGATAAAGCATTTTTCTCCACACACATTCCTAATGAATCATTTGTATCGACGTAGATACCTATATGAAAATTATCTCCTCAATTTTATATTGACAATCTATATTTTTAGCCCTATAATGAATTTGAATTCAAATTCAATCTTTGCTCTGGGAGTGAATTTTTTATGGATGATAATATTTTAAGAAAAACAGAAGATAAAAAAGATTTAAAAAGAAAAGCAATCTTAAAAGCAGCTGCTGATGTTTTTTCCAAAAAGGGCTATATAGATGCTTCTATAAAAGATATTACTAATGAAGCTTCTATATCTGTAGGATCTTTTTATTCATACTTTAGCAATAAAGAAGAAATATTAATACAGATTTTTGATGAAATTTCAAACATGAGTATGGAAGCTGCTTCTAAAAGTTCAAAGATTTCAAAAGACAATATAATAGAACAATTTACAAGTGCAATGACAAGTGCAATCTGTATATACGCCAAAAATAAAGAGTTTTCTAAAATATTACTTGTAAAATCTATGGGTATTAATGAATTATTTGAAAAGAAACGTTCAGAAATACTAGGCAGAATAACTTTTTATTTAAAAATGATGTTAGAACATTTAAGTAAACAACATTTGTGTGTTATAGATAATATAGAAATAACTTCAGTCCTTCTTACACATAGTATCTTTGGTGTAATAACCAATTGGCTTAATGAAAGTCTTAAATGCAGTATAGAAGATATAATTTTCTCTTTGTGCACTTATCATCTTAAGGCTTTAAATATAAATTACACAGATGAAAATGTAAATAAATATATAAAGAATGTTATTAATTCAAATTACAAAGAACTTCTTAAATAAAAAATTCAAATTGATGGAGGTATTTTAAATGGAAAAATACAGATCAAAGGAAATTTATGCGGATTTTTATGAAAATGAAGAAAAATCATTAGCAGTTATTATCGGTGGAAGCGTACCTGGGATTCCAGCTAATATAAATGACGATTTATCAAATTATTTAAAGCAGAACTTTAACGTTTTATTCTTAGCATACTATGGAATTGGAGGACTCCCAAAATCTCTGGAAATGGTACCAATAGAATACTTCATAAATGTTATAAACTTTATCAAAGAAAAACAGAATATTTCTGATGACAAAGTAATTATTATAGGTCAGTCTAAAGGAGGCGAAGCTGCTTTAGTACTAACAAATTATATAAGATCAGCAATTACTATCGCAACAGTTCCTAGTTCATATGTTTTTCAAGGTTTGCCAGAAGATCTTTTCAGCATTTATAAAATGCAGCCAAAAGCTTCATGGTCTTTTAATAATAAAGAATTACCATATATTAAATTTTCTTTTGATGAAACTTCCATGAATTGTGCAAAGAACAAAAATTTCTGCAAGTGTTATGAAACTTCCATAGAAAAAAATTTTAATTCAGATGCTTTAATAAATCTCGATAGCTATAAAGGTAAAGTGCTGCTTATTTCATCTGAAAATGATCAATATTGGCCAAGTAAAAATATGTGTGACACCCTACTGGAAAATAGCAAAAACAAAGATAATATTAAGCACGTTTCTTTAAACTTAGAAGGTCATTACTTTTTATGGTATGAAGAATCAGTCAGAGAAATAATAAGTTATTTAAAAGCAAATGTACAATAACTTAAATAAGCCATGAACTTATCTTTAGAAGTTTTAATGATTCTGCATTTTGTACTAATGTAATAAATCTTGAAAAAGAAAACCAACCGCTTCACTCAACAGATGGTTTTCTTTTTATTACATTATATTTATTATTGCTAGTTTGCTACTACTTGATTCTTTTTTATTTTATTATTGAAAATAATATATAGTATTGCTCCAGTTAAAAAGGTAATTATTTCTGTAATGGTCATAGACCATATAACACCATATAATCCAAAGAAATTATTCAATACTATTATGACAGGAATAAAAAAGACTCCCTGTGTAATTGCCATAATTGTTGATGGTATTCCTTGACCTGATGCTTGAAAAATCCCTGTAAATAATGTTGTAAATCCATTGAAAAATGCGGAAATAAGCATAGCATCCATAATATAAACACCAACACTTACTACTGCTGAATCATTAGAAAACAGATGAATAATTACATTTCTAAAAATATAAACTAAAGTAACAACTCCACCTGATAACCCCAAAATCCATAAAGCTGATTGTTTTATACTATCTTCTAATCTCTTAAAGTTTTCATTAGAAAAATTATATGCAATTAAAGGAATAATTCCTAATGCAAGTCCCATTGCAAGAAATTCTGGTACTTGTACAATTCTCAAAACAATGCCAAAACTAGCTACTACACCTTCTCCATATCTAATTGAATAATTATTCAAAAGAAGAGTTGTAATAATTAGAAAACCAGCTAGGAACAATTCAGAAACCCCAATTTTATATATCTCTATTTTATCTTTAAGAGAAATATTAAAATTCTTAATAAATCCTTTTAAATTCTCACTTTTTGTTTCCAAGTAGTAAACATAATAAATAGATGAAGCTATATTAGCTAAAATCATTGATAATGCTACCCCTACAACATTAAATTTAAATACTATTATAAATAATGGATCAAAGATAAGACTAAAAATTGTACTTACAACCATTCCAAACATTGATTCTTTTGATGCCCCTTCTGCTCTCACAACTTGCTCCAATGCAAAGTTCATTACAATTGTAAAGCCACCAATAAACATAGTAAAAGCATAACTTTTTGTATAATTAATAATAGCAGAAGTATCTGCCCCCATAATCTTAACAATAGGATTAAGTGCTATCATAGCAATTATTCCAAGCAAAATTCCTATGATAATACTACTATAAAAAGTATATCCAGCTATCTTCTTAGCTTTCTCTATATTTTGTTTTGCAACAAGACGAGATATAAATGTTCCGCCTCCAGCTCCCAACATATTTCCAAAAGCCATTAATATAGTGAAGATTGGTAGTCCTAAAGTAATTGCAGCTAACATATCTGTATTGTTTAATAGTCCAATAAAAAAAGCATTAATAACGTTATATATTGTACCTACTGACATACCAATCATCATAGGAATAGATAAATATGCAATTGCCTTAGTAATCGGTGCACTTTCTAAATAATATTCGTTTGAAAATTTTTGTTTCATAATTTCATCCCCCATA
>JAUZPN010000055.1 GCA_030705885.1 Bacillota bacterium
CCAATTCGGTCTTACAGCTAATATTTCCTTGTACAGATTTATAGCTATTTTTCTGCTCATACATACAATCATAGCTTTTCCTGTAAGCACATATTGACGCTCTTCATAGTGCTTTACAATATCTTTTGCCAGCATCTCTAATCTCTGCTTGGAGCCTATTATAGTTTCCAGCTTTGATAAGTCCTGCTTAGATTTATCTATGACATACTCTGTGGTTTCCTCAGCTATTTTATCGTATTCATTATCTATTTGTTTCAGCACATTTTCATCAAGCTTTAATTTTGCAGTTCTATTTTCATAATAAATAGGAACAGTTGCTCCATCTTCAACTGCTTGTGTCATATCATATATATCTATATAATCACCAAATATTTCTCTTGTAGACCTGTCATTAAGGTCTATTGGTGTACCTGTGAATCCTATAAAAGTAGCATTTGGAAGAGCATCACGCATATTTTTAGCATAACCATATTTCCATTCACCTGTGTTTCTATCAAACTTTGCATCTAGACCATATTGTGAACGATGTGCTTCATCTGCTATAAATATTATATTGCTTCTTTCGGACAATACATCTGGATTTTCTTCAAACTTCTGAATAGTGGTAAATACAATTCCTCCTGCATTAACCTTAAGCAGCTCTTTAAGATGCTCTCTATCCTTAGCCTGCTTAGGCTCCTGCCTTAATAAAAGCTTTGAGCAGGATGCAAAGGTTGAAAACAGTTGGTTGTCCAAATCATTTCTATCAGTTAACACTACTATCGTAGGATTATTTAATTTAGGATCTGATACAAGCAATCCTGTATAAAATACCATAGAAAAACTTTTACCGCTTCCCTGCGTATGCCAAACGACTCCTACTTTTTTATCATTGTTAGCTAAAGCTTCTTTTGTCCTTTCAACTGCATTAGTAACAGCAAAGTACTGATGATAACCAGCAACAATTTTTACAGTATTACCACTTACAGCTTGATACAAAATATAATTTCTAATGATATTAAGCAGCCTGTCTTTTCTAAATACACCATCAAGCAAAACATCAATAGGATTAAAATTATTTTCAGGAGATTCTCCGTCTCTGGATTTCCAAACCATGTACCTTGTAAAATCAGCAGTAATAGTTCCCATGCTGGCAGTTACACCATCTGATATTACATTAAAAGCATTATAGTAAAATAAAGAAGGTATATCTAACTGATAATTTTTTATCTGATTATAAGCATTTTCTATAGTAGTATCATCATTAACTGCATTTTTAAGTTCAAACACAACTAGTGGTATACCATTAACAAATATAATCACATCAGGTCTTTTTGTCTTATATTCTTTGATAGTATATTGATTAACTGCTCTGAAATCATTAGCATCAATATTTTCAAAATCTATAAGCTTAACTTGAAAGGTTCTATCCTCACCATCTTTTTTATAAGGTATAAGAACACCTTCAATCAGCAGCTTATGAAAAGCTTCATTAATTTCTGCAAGCTTAATAAGCCCTAAGTTTTTTATCTGCTTGTAGGCTTCTTCAAGTATATCCTCTGTTATTCCTTTATTAATTCTGCCAACATTCCCAAGGAAATAATCTTTAAGAATAACTTCGCTGTAATCACGTTCAATGTCAGGACCATATTGATATTCATAATCTAAAGATTCAAAGTGCTCTATCATTGCTTTCTCCAAGGTGTCTTCTGTAAATACCATGGGTATCATCTCCTGTGTTTCTATTATTGTATTAAAAGAATGATGGGTTGTCCTTTTCTAAAAGTTCCATTGCTGTGTCTATCTTTTTACCTATATCAACAGAAGCAGCATAAGATGATATCTCACTCCAACGTGCTTCTAACGGCACCCAGAATATATCTTCTGCTGTATATTCATCTCTATCTTCCTCAAAACCTTCTCCGTTACTAAAAACTTATAAAAAGTTATAAATTACTACGTTATATAAATAATAATTTACTGTACTTTTATGTTTCATTCCTTATTCACAGTGTTCTTTTTTATATTATTACTAATACTACTCAAGTGGTCTAACACTCCAAAGGCTTAAATTCCTCAGCAACGACTGAGTACATACTAATATAATATTTTACATGATTTATATTAGTTTAACGGATTATCACTTTTTATTTATTAACCATTAACTATTTTATATTCTTTACAATCTCTTAAATTAAGACTTGCGTTAAAATCCCTATCAATAATACAGCCACATTTTGGACATACCCATTCTCTATTACTTAAATTCAAATCCTTTTTAATATATCCACATTTATGGCAAGTCTTACTACTAGGGTAAAATCTTGAAATAATTCTTAATTTTATTCCTTTTCTAGTTGTTTTATACTCTAATTGCCTTCTAAATTCATAGAAACATTGTTCTTGAACAACTTTAGCTAAATGTTTATTCTTCATCATTCCACTTACATTTAAATCTTCTATACTAATAAAACTTGGTTTTCGTTTTATTATATTTGTAGTAGTTTGATGAATATAATTTTGTCTTATTCCATTTAATTTATGATGAGTTTTTCTTATTTTGTTTTCTAATTTAATGATATTTTTAGTCTTCTTAGGTTTTTCACCTTTTTCAAATACTTTACTTTCTTTAAGATTATCATATTTTCTTGATACTTGTCTTTGTTGCCTTTTTAATTTTTTCTTTAATTGTTTTACTCTTTTAGTTTTATTTATATTTTTATAAGGCTTATTTATATCTGAACAAATTGCTAAATCTTTGATACCTAAATCAACACCTATACCACTATTACTAAGATTGCTTATAGAATCTTCACTCTCAATTCCTATAGAAACCCACCAATTTAATCCATCAAAACTAACTCTAGGATTAATATATTTAACATCTTTACCAAAGGGAATTCTATTATATTCAGCTAACCTTATCCAATTTAATTGTTGTTTATTCTGTTTTTTACTACTGCTTAATCCTTCAAATTTAACATGAGTAGAATTAAATTGAATTTTAATATTATCTTGATAAAATTTAGGATTATTTCTTTTCCTAGTTTTAAATCTAGGATATTTAGCTTGATGTTTGAAGAATCTTTTAAAAGAAATACAAGCATCTTTAATAGCTTGTTTAGTAACATTATTACTAATACTGTTTAACCATTTAAATTCATCTGTCTTTTTTAATTGAGTAAATTCCTTCCTTAAATCATTATCAGAAATAAATTTACCACCACTGTTATAATTTTCTTGTTCTTTAGCTAAAGCCCAATTATAAGCAAATCTAGCTGAACCTGCAAATTGAAATAATTTTGTTTTCTGTTTGTTATTAGGTATTAACATTACTTTTATTCCTTTTATCATAACTATTCACCTCGCTTTCTTCTATTAATTCTTTATATAATACAACTATTTTTTCAACTTCACCTTGACTTACTAATTTAATTAATTGTCTTAATCCTTTCTTTTTACAATTAATACCACTACCTATGTCCTGTATTATCTCAAAAGGTTTTCATTGTGCAGTAAGATATATTTTCATATTTTCATATTTTCTACTTGCATTACTAAATCATCTTTTTGTTTGTTAGAAGATACTCTACAATATCCAATAATTTTTCTATCTAAATTAGGTTTAATATTTAAAACTTGATTTAACTGTTAATAAGAATAATATCTATATCCATTAGATAACGTATGATGTAGATGTAATTTCCCATTAGTATCCCAATTTCTAAGTGTTTGTGCTGATATATTTAGTATTTTATAAAACTTATAAAAGTTAACACTTATTTATAACTTTTTATAATTTTTATTTAACAGATACTTACCCTCTTCATTTTGATCATGTATCATTGCACGAACTTCTTCCTCCGAATAATGATAATCTCCATCATGATTTCTTTTAAATGAGCCCTTGTATGGATTTCCATTTAGAAAAATAGGACGATTTATATATTTAATTATACTAGATATATTTAATTATACTAGATATATTTATAAAGGTATACATTTTTAAACAGTAACTATAGTATATAATATCTATCATTCCTCAAAATCATAGACTTTAAGATATTGAAATTAATGAAGAGCAAAATAAAGAAACTTCAGTTTCTTTATTTTTTACTTTGCTCATAAGAAATTATATTTAATCATTAAAAAATTATATTTAAACATTAAAAAATTATTGATTATAATATATATTTATAATATTATAATATATAAGAGAAGGAGTGAGAATTTATGAATGAGAATAAACCAAATTTATTAAAAACCAGAGTAAAGGTTACACAAAGTATATTGAAATTGATTTTTATTGTAGGAATATTAACTCTAATCTTAGCTATTCTTTTTATTATTACTTTATCATTTACTTCAAAAGATAATTTTAATATAAGCAAATTAGAAAACGGATGGTATTTAACTTATAATTTATCAAAAGTTTCATTTCTTAGTTTTTCAGTTCCATATAGAATTATTCAACCAGTAGATAATAGTTTAATAAATGCAAAATTAGCTTTTTTAATATATTTACTTTCAAGAATACTTATTTATTTATCAGCTTCTTTATATGGAATAAAACAAATAATTAATATTTTAACATCAACTATAAACGATTATTCTCCATTTAATAAATCAAATATAAAAAGTTTAAAAAAGCTTGCTTTTTTAATAATTGGATTTTCCATCATAGCAGATCTATTACTAGATATAATATGTTGTTTATTTGTAACAAGGATATTTTTAATAGATTTAAGTAATATTAGTATTTATGGAATATTTATAGGATTTTTAATATTAATTATATCAGATATATTTGAATATGGAGTTTATTTACAAAATGAGAATGATACTTTATTATAGGATGTGAATTAACTATGTCTATTATTAGATTAGATAGGATTTTAGCAGATAGAAAATTAAAATTAAATGAGTTAGCTGAAAAGATTGGAATTTCAAATGTAAATTTATCAAACTTAAAGACAGGTAAAGTTAGGGCTATTAGATTTTCAACTCTTGAAGCAATTTGTGAAGTTCTTGATTGTCAGCCAGGTGATATATTGGAGTATGTAAAATCAGGTGATGATAAATTATATAAATAATTGGACTGTATTTAAAAGGAACAACTTGGAAAAATACAGATATAGAAGCTATAAACATAAAGTATGTGTCAAGCCAAAAAATCTTTGTTAAATTTTTTGGCTTGACAATACTTGGGAACATCCATAGATTTGTGTAAATCAAATCTATGGATGTTCCCAAGTTTCCCACTATATATTAATAGCTTACTAACGAAATAAATTTCTTCTATTTCATTAGTAAGCTCTACACTCTTACATACTGCTCGCAGTTGCACCCTGCTTTAATTATATCATTTCCATAAATTCATATTTTTATATGCCTTATCTTTACTTCACCAATTATAATAATTAATATTATGGAAGAGAATACGACTATCTCATCTATTACCTTTGATTTACTAAAAGTTATTATTTTATTACAACCTAATATAAACTCAAAAACACCTAATAATACTAATATCACAGCAGTCCAAAGAAATAATTTTCCTCCATAATGATTTGCAAAATTCCAATTATCAATATTCTTTGTTGCACTTGGTGTTCTCCACCCATAAAACATGTTAATTTTTTTAGGTGGAAACTTAATCAAGAAAAATCCAATTATAGCATACACAATACTAATAATAAAAAGCATCATATATTTCACCTACCTCAATAAATTTAATCTCTTTTCGTAAATATTGTGAGTAAAGAATATTATAAAAAGCATATGAACCATGTGCTTTTTATAATAAGGTTAAGTTAGTCATTGGTGATGATATAAGTATATAAATAATTAATGTTCAGTACCTATTAATGTTACAAAAGTTGAATTAAGGTGAGTTATAACTGTGTCATAGTATTGTTTTTTATCTGATGGATATTTTATCTCAAAATATTTTACTAAACTATTCTCAACAATACCTTTTAAATAAACAATTTTATTATTTTCATCCACCCAAGATACAACGTACCAATTTCCTTCTTGTATTTTATAGGTTGCATTGGGATGAAGAATTAAGATTTCTTTATATTCATTTTTTGCAGTATCCTCCATATTATATCTATCACCTGATACAATCAGTTCTGCTGAACCATCTGGTGTTATCAAATCTTTACCTTTATCACTGTCTGGTAATATCGTTGTTTCGTAGTTATGTTCTTTAGATGGGATTTTTGTTATAAAATCACTTGGATACTCAATTGAATAACCAAATTTATCATTCCTATATTGTGTATATGTTGTCTGCTGTTTTGTTGTTGTAGTATTAATTGATTGGCAAAAAGCTAAATAAGAACCTATCCCGTCTTTATTTGTTGATAAAACTCGAAGTTGAAATCCATCAAAATCATATTGAATTTTATATATCCTATTAAGTTCATTTGCTGTCCATGTTTCCAAAATTTCTGTATTTCCAAGCATACTCTATATTTGCGAGAAATTCATTCCGTTTTTTAAACCCATAATATCAAGACTATCTGCACACTCAATTCTTGTAGGTTTACTATTATCATCATTTAAACCGTAAAATATTAATCCATTTTTAAACCCTATTACATTTAATGGATTATGTACCTCGTCAATAGTTTTTGTACCAATAGTATAATCATTTCCAAGAAGTTTTATAATGTTACTTTTCGTCATATCAAAATATGCTTGTATATCTTTTTGAGTTATTCCAGATGTGACTATTGTGCCATCTTTTGATTGTGAAATATTTGTAGCACTATTGTTATTGATTGATGTTTTAGTGGTTACTTGCTTCGTTTGATTATTTCCACATCCTGCTACCAAAATACTTATTGAAATCAAAATAATTAATGTTGTCCTTTTGCCCATAGTTAAATCCTCCATTAAAAGATAATTATTAATAATATTATCTATCTGATTAGCAGTAATAGGCCACATACCTGCATTTTTGCTTATAAGATGACTGTTTCTATCCATATCAACTAAAACACAAACTTGCTCATGACTTATGCCAAGGTATAGTAAATATAAGTTAATGGAATTTAAATCACTTTCCTTTTATTCTTATCTTACTATTCACTCATTGCTAGATATTTCTAATTTTTGGTAGTTGGTTTATTTGGTATTTCTGCTGAAATCACAGTATTACCGTTATCCTTTTTTAAAATTGTAAAAATAGGCTGTAACTTTGGATACATTAATTACATTATTGTGTAACCTTTTTCTGTAAATTTATATCTGAATTTTATTAAGTTGCTGTCAAATCTATATTATAGTTATAATCTTTAAAAGTACTAAGATCGTTAACACCTTAGTACTACTATATTTCCTCTACTGCTCCAAACAGGAATCGAACCTGCGACCTACTGATTACGAATGTGTATTGTTTGTTTATATTATACTTTATCATCTTATCAAAACTATTGATATATCTACATTTTGTATTTTATACTTGTACTATTTTTTATTAAAATTGGGTACTATTTTAAGTCAGTATTACACAAATAGTACCCAATATGATATTTTGTTTAATTTCTTGAAAGTATTTTAAACCAATTTATTTTTCAAATGTATTTTTAAGATGATTCTCCGTTAATATTACAATTATAACTAGTGAAATTATCATTAGTGACATAGATATAAAAACTCCTGCTCCTTCTAATATATATGATTTACCTAATATAAATAAACTTATGATGGTTAACACTTCTGACAACAATGAAAAATATATTAATAATCTCGCTGAATATTTATTTGCTTCATTCCAAGTCTCTATATTTTTCTTTGACCTTTGAGTTCTATAACCTGCATATGAATTTATATTTTTTGGAGGAAACTTTTTTAACAAATATCCTGTTATTAAAAATACTAAAGGAAATATTAGATTTAAGAATATGTATTTATACATAATTTTAAGCACCCCATTTTAATTTATTTACTATTTTATCTATGTATCAATTACAAGTAAAATTCATACTAATTGCATTTGATATAATATCACCACTTATATACCCTAATGCTAAAACAAACTTATTTGAACTTTTGCATACATTAATACTTTTACTTAACATATTAATTTTAACACTTTTATAAATATCTTTTTATAATTATTTTGAAAATTTTTAATATTAAATAAATCTGGGGATATTTGGATAGATAAAGGTATGAATCAACTATAGGTGGTAAGTGCTTAATTAAATACTATTTCATTTTTCCTTTGCAAATATATTTCTCTGGCTTTAATATATCCCCATTTAGAACGCCTTAACTTATTACAGGCTCGACGTTCTATTTGCCTGGTTCTTTCTTTTGACATATCAAATATTTGTCCTACATCTTGAAGTGCCATAACTTTATTATTCTTCCATCCATAATTAAGCTCTAATATCTGTCTTTCAAGCAATGTCAAATTCTCCTTCATAACTTGATCCAGTTCTGCATGGGGCTGCTGTATATATAATTTTTCTTCAATATTTTCAAAACTATAGTATACATCTTCAATATAATCTAGGATTTCATTATCTTCATCATCAGATGTTGGAGCATTTAAACTTATTTCTTCACTTGTACATCTAGTATTCACAAACCTGCTTATTTTTTGATTAATCCAAAATACTGCATATGTTATAAACTTAGCTTTCTTTTCATTATTAAAATCATATTTATTAGCAGCAGCCATTAAACCCATAAAACCTTCCTGAACCAAATCATCTTTATCTATAGAGTTAGTACCTTCTGTATAGAATCTATTGACTAACATATAAATTATATGTTTATTCTGTTGTAGGAGCTTATCCAAAGCAGTTTTATTCCCCTGCTGATATAAATATATTAATTCTTCATTAGTCAATTAAATGCACCTCCTGTATAGATATTTAAAAACTAAAATTATCATTTCTTATTCTTGAAAATTTTCAGCAGTAACCTTTGAATCTCTATGAATATAGTTTAAGTTATCATCAAGATCATCTATACTAGAATCGACACCATATATTGCTATTCCTGCACCCGTTAGCCCATCCCATTCAGTACTAGGATTGATATAATTATTAATTGTATTCTCTATGCCTTGCAGCCATTTGATACTATTTCCTCTTTCATCAATCGGAAGAATGCCTATAGTTTCCATTGGTTTCATACCTGTATTAGTAAGAGCTCCTTTAAAGGCTGCTGTTGCTATGTGGTCACCTGCAAATGGTTCTAATAAAGTTTTAATATCATCCTTACTCATATTATTTGCTCCAAGCTCCAATAACTTAAGTGCATTGGATAAACTTAACTGATAATTTGGATCCTGTGCATTAGGTCTTGCAGCTTTTGAAATTGATGCCATTCCTTCTCTTACAATTTGTAAAGCTTTTTCTTTAGTTTGTTGACCTAGTGCTGCTAATTTTTGTTTTTCTTCTTGAATAAATTGATTCTTACCTTCTAAGGTGAAGTTATTTGACTTCTTGATTTCACTAATTTTTTTCGACATCTGGTCACCAGCTGCTTTATAATTCTGTATTAATGCTTTTAAATCTGATTTTTTACTCATATTCTTCATATCTCCTTTAAAATTATTTTCTGTTTTGTTATCAGAATACTTTTTGCTTCAATATTTTTCTTAGTTCAGCTTTATCTTTTGAGGGTTTTTCTTTCTATAATTTCTCATATACTTATTTCTTGCCTCTTTCGCCTTATCATCCAACTTTGAACCTCCTATTGTGATTGTCTGTTTCAAGTCTTTATTTACCTTTTTCATCACTGTTCTAAGTCTTAATCGGCAATAATTTTAGTTACATCAACACTTAATTCGCCCCCAATACGTATTAATGATTCGTGTTAATATAATAATATGTCTTTTTATTTCGTTTGTCAATTCTTTTTTATAAAATGCATGTATTTTTATTTCGTGTTATGTTACTATAATAATTGGAGGTGATATATTGAATGTTTCTGAAAATATAAAAAAATACAGAAAACAAAAGAACATTACTCAAAAAGATTTAGCTCGTATATTGAATAAATCTGAACGTATGGTACAAAAATATGAATCTGGAGAAGTAACCCCTAACTTAGATGTTCTTAGTGAGATTGCTAACGCTCTAGGTGTTGGTTTTTTTGAACTTGCAAACAACACTAGTATTGAAATTGATGTTCCAAAGAATATTGAAAAAGATCATAAAAATAAATTAGATAGTGTCGTATTATCAGTTGAAAAAAAGATTGCTGTAAAAGAATGGGTCAAAAATTCAAGCTTAAAAGAAATTCTAGAAGAAATTTTGAATAATAATATTGAACTTGAAAATCTTAGAAATATAATTAATACTTTATCTGATCAAGAAGGAGAAAGTTTTAAAAGTATTAACAATATTCCCATAGAAGATTATAATATGGAGTCTTCTATAATTGTACTCAAAAATAAATCCGCGTATATTAAAAACACCATAAGTAAAATTTTGCTTCTTCTTAATTTTGAAGAAACTAAACTGTCGAACTTACTTAAATCGAATAAGGATCTTAATAAATATTAGTGTAGATTCATACTCAATAACAAACGATAATAAATGCTTATAGCTGAATCTAATATTTAGCCATCCACCTGTAGACGTCTCAACATGATGTCGTATCACACAAAGTCAATATTTTAAATATTTAATATTTTATCTTAAAATAAGTAAAAGTAAAAACCCTTAATAACTTAGTATTATCAAGGGTTTACTCTACTGCTCCAAACAGGAATCGAACCTGCGACCTACTGATTACGAATCAGGTGCTCTACCAACTGAGCCATTGGAGCATAATATTATGAAATTAAAAATGGACACAAAGTGTTAATACCATCATTTAGTTATTATATAACTTTCCTTGTAAATTTTCAATAAGTGCTTTTCAATAAATTTCATTTCAATTATTAAGTAATCAAAAGTCATATTTAGTTTCACTTAATTTATAAATAACAGCAGAGGAATCTTCTTTTAGAAATCTAGTAGAACTTTATGACATGGAATAGTATAATGTTATGTATAAAAATTTAAATATATTATAAAAATGAGGGAAAAAAATGAGCATTGATAACATATTAGATGATAAAGAACCTAAGCATCAGCGGCGTAAACGATATAAAGGCACTCACCCTAGAAATTTTAATGAAAAGTATAAGGAACTTAATCCAGAGAAATATGCTGATGATGTTGCAAAGGTAATTCAGAAGGGCAACACTCCAGCAGGAATGCATATTTCAATTTGTGTTAAAGAAATATTGGAATTTCTGCAAATAACACCAGGTCAGATTGGTTTAGATGCAACATTAGGCTATGGCGGTCATACTTTAGAAATGCTTAAATGTTTAGATTCAAAGGGACGTTTGTATGCAATTGATGTAGATTCTATCGAATTGCCTCGTACTAAGAATCGTTTAGAGCATTTGGGTTATGGCTCAGAAATTTTGGAGCTTCATCAAATGAATTTTTCTGAGGTAGATAAAATTGCTGCTATATCAGGACCGCTAAATTTTGTACTGGCAGATTTAGGTGTTTCTTCTATGCAGATAGACAATCCTGAAAGAGGTTTTACATTTAAGGCTGAAGGGCCATTGGATTTAAGACTTAATCCGAATGCAGGTATTTCTGCAGCAGACCTTTTAAAAGAAATGACACTATTTGAAATAGAAGATATGTTGATAGAAAATGCTGACGAACCTTATGCTGCGGTAATCGCTCGTGCTATTCTTTCCAGCATTAATAAAGGAATTGATATATTAACAACAACACAGCTTAGAAATATCATTGAAACTGCACTTAAGTATGTTCCGAAAATTAAAGAAAATGATGTTAAAAAATCTTGCCAGCGAACTTTTCAAGCACTGCGAATAGCTGTTAATCATGAGTTTGAAGCGCTGGATGAATTTTTAGAAAAACTTCCTGATATACTTGATAATGGTGGCCGTGCTGCCATACTTACATTTCACTCAGGAGAAGATCGCCGTGTTAAAAAATCTTTTCAACATTTTTTACGTGAAGGCATTTATTCTGAAATATCTTTGGAGCCTGTTCGTCCATCAGCAGAAGAATGTCGTGCTAACAGTCGTTCACATTGTGCTAAACTACGATGGGCAATCAAAGCATAAGGTGCAATTTAATTACTACATAAGGCTTAACAAAAAACCCTTAACATTTAGAATGGTAGCTGTATAGAAGTTTTCAAATAATAAAGTTTTTGAAAAACATATACAGCAGATTATGAAAATCAAACACGCTGACACCCCAATTAAGTGGTGTCAGCGTGTTCTTCTATTTTACTCGATATTACTTTTCATCTTTAGGACGAAATTCTTCTTCCACTCCCTAAGATAAATCAAAAACAACTCCACTGCATAACACAATAGAATTTCACTTTTCATTTATCGCATAAAAAAATTCCAAAATTTTTAAAAAAGGATTGACATTTAAAATATTAGTGTTATATTGTATATATAACAACATATACAGTATAAACGGACTATTCTTAAAAACAGATATACTGGAATATTTGCTATAAAAAACGGAGGGCACTATGAAAATAATTCTAAAAAACAAGTCAGACGTTCCTATTTATGAGCAAATTGAGGAACAAGTAAAAAAAGCTATTTTAGAGGGTAGAGTGATGGAAAATGAACAGCTTCCTTCTATTCGTCAACTTGCTCGTGACTTAAAAATCAGTGTTATCACTACAACTCGTGCCTATACTGACCTTATGGAAGGAGGGTATATAGTTTCAGTAGCGGGCAAGGGTTACTTTGTTGCACAGAGAAACAACGAACTTTTACGGGAACGTATGCTTTGTGAAATGGAGGAATGTATTGAAAAAGCGGTTGTAAGCGGACGGAACGCAGGATTGTCTGACAATGAAATAATTAAGTATTTAAAATCTGTTTTGGAGGAATGATGTTATGGAGAATTTGCTTGAAGTCAAAAATCTTTGCAAAAATTATGGAGATTTTTCCCTAAAGAATGTGGGATTTACTTTGCCGAAAGGCTTTATTATGGGGTTTATTGGTAAGAACGGTGCAGGAAAAACTACAACTATTCGTTCAATTCTCAATATGGCTCATATTGACAGCGGAGAAATTAAAGTTTTTGAGTTGGATAGTATCAAGGAGTCCTATAAGTTGAAACAGAGAATAGGCGTTGTCTTTGATGATATTTTCTTTGCACATCATCTTAATGTCAAGCAGATAGAATCTCAGCTAAGAGGGTTTTATGATAACTGGGACAGTAAAGAGTTTTTTCGTCTTATTTCAAATTTTGGACTTCCGCTTTGCAAGAAAGTGGGTGATTTTTCAAGAGGTATGAAGATGAAACTTATGGTCTCGGCAGCACTCTCACATAAAGCGGAACTTCTTATCCTTGATGAACCGACAAGCGGTCTTGACCCTGTTGCAAGAGATGAATTGCTAGACATTCTTGCTGGCTATATTGCAAATGAGAACAGGGGAATACTTTTCTCAACACACATCACAGCCGACCTTAAACGAATTGCCGACTATATAACTGTTCTCAACAATGGTACGGTATGGTTTTCAGGCACTAAAGATGAACTAATAGAGAAATATATAGTTATAAAGTGTGAAGAAAAGGAACTTCCAGATGAAATCAGAGAGAAAACCATTGGCTTTCACTCATATCAAAACGGCTTTGAGGCTCTGTTACCTGCCGAACATCTTGATATACTGCCGAAAGAAATAGAGTATGAAAAAGCTGATATGGACGAAATCCTTATTTATATTTCTAAGGAGGCACAAAATGAAAGAAATCGTTAATATTGTAAAGCTTGACTTTATTACCGTTAAGGGTAAATCTTTTACTCCGCTTATAATCTGTACACTGCTTATGTTTGTCGCTTCACTCTTTACTATAGCACATGGAATTACTGTTATGGCTACTTTTGCGGGACTTGCCGTCCAGCCGATTTTTATTGTCGCAGAACAAAGTGGTTATAACAAGTTGTATGGTGTATTGCCCGTAAGAAAACGCAATATTGTTTTCGGAAGATATATTTTTGGTCTATCATTAATCCTCGCCGTTACGCTGATTTCAATTTCACTTGGATATATTGCATATACAACTTCTTTAGGAAAAAGCATTAATACTTTTAAAGATGCTGTATATCTAAGCAACTTATGGCAAACGGGGGGAGTCACCATTGAGATTGCAGCATCTTTCTGTTTCTTCTTCGGGTGCTGCTTAGCTGCTGTTAATTACACTTTACTATTTATTTTCGGTACATCTAAGGAAATTCCAGCGAATTTTGGTTTCTTAGCAGTATTAGTGATACTATACTTCGTTCTGGCAAAGGTTTTTAATTTTGATTCTGTAAAATTTATGAAAATTATTTCTGATGCAATAACAAATCACAGTATATTGGTAATGGTCATTATGTATATCAGCGGCGTATTGGTAATGATGCTTGGGGGATGCATTTCAAACTTTTTCTTCAGCAAGAGGGAACTATAATTCTGAATTATACTTTGTTCGTCACATTTAGTTCCACTTAATTTATAAATGATAGCGGAGAGAAGCTTCTTTTAAAAATTTAGTGGAACTTTGTGACCGAACATAGTATATACATGGGTGTAAAATGATAAATATTCCTAAAGAAAGGTTGCATAGTTCGTTACTACGCAACCTTTACATAAAACTTCTTACCACCTGCTGTTTTTGTGTCAATGGTTTTACTGTTATGTGTTTTCAACAATGTTTAACTTAATGAATTCACAGTTTCCAAAGCTACCTCAATCATATTTGTAAATGTTGTCTGTCTTTCTTCTGCTGTAGTTATTTCTCCTGTTACAAGATGGTCGCTGACTGTTAATAGTGCTAAAGCATCTACTCCGTATTTTGCTGCTATAGTATATAGTGCTGCTGCTTCCATCTCAACTCCTAAACATCCAAACTTAGCCCACTGTTTCCATTCATCTGGATTATCATTATAAAAATTATCTGAACTAAATATACTTCCTACTTTAGGATCATAACCTTTGCTAACAGCTTTATCATAAGCGGTCTTTAAAAGCTTGAAGCTGGCTGTTGGAGCATAGCTCATTCCATTAAATCTATTTCTGTTTATGCTGGAGTCTGTAGATGCAGACATGGCTATTATTATATCTCTGACCTTAACCTCTTCTTTGTAAGAACCACAAGTTCCTACTCTGATTAAATTTTTTACGCCATAGCTTTGAATTAATTCATTTGTATAAATAGAAATTGACGGTATACCCATGCCAGTTCCCTGAACAGAAACTCTCTTACCTTTATAAATACCTGTAAATCCATACATTCCTCTTACATCATTGTAACAGACTGCATCCTCCAAAAAATTTTCTGCTATAAATTTAGCTCTAAGCGGATCTCCTGGAAGCAGTATACTTTCAGCTATTTGATCTTCCTTTGCATTAATATGTATACTCATAAATATACCCCCTCAACATTATTTTATATTTTTTTATCAATATCGTCTTTTGTAAAGCTTGATGGCAGCAATTCCTCCAAAGTTTTAACAACATATTCTTCTAAATTTTTCGCTATAATAATTTTTGTATCTTTTTCGCCAAATTCCGCTATAACCTGACGGCATACACCACATGGGTATGTATAGTCAGTAAAACTTCCCACTACTGCTATTGCTGTTATATTATTTTCTCCTTCTGAAATTCCTTTAAAAATAGCTGTTCTTTCTGCACAATTTGTAGCTCCAAATGAGGCATTTTCAATATTGCAGCCTCCGTAAATCTTGCCGCTGTCAAATAGTACTGCTGCTCCTACTTTGAAATTTGAGTATATACAATATGCTTTTTCTCTATAATCCATTGCTGTTTTAATAAGATTTTTATAATCCATTTTGCACCTCTTTCAGTTAAGGCTTACACCATACTCCAGCATTTTCATTTATTTTTGCTTAAAATTATTTTATGTTTTCATACCACCATGTGGTATAATTAATTTTCATACTAACAATCCATACTGGTTACAGCACAACCACAGATGAAAATAGTGGCAAGCTATTTTCAAATTAATAGATTTCTTTTAAAAAGCTTTCACCATTCCTTAGTTTTTCAACATTAAACATTTCCGCTAATGTCTGCCCCATATCAGCAAAAGTTTTCCTTGTACCTAGATTAATGTTATGCTTTATATTTTTGCCGTAAGCTATAAAAGGAACATATTCTCTAGTATGATCTGTACCTTTAAAAGTTGGATCACAACCATGATCTGCAGTGATAAATAATATATCTTTATCTGTCATAGAATTTAATATTTCAGGAAGTCTATTATCAAATTGTATTAATCCATTTCCATAAGACTTAACGTCCCTTCTATGGCCCCATTGCATATCAAAGTCTACAAGATTAGTGAATATCAAGCCTTTTTTGTCCTGCTTCATATATTCTAAAGTCTTATCTACTCCATCCATGTTGTCTACAATATGCACTGCTTCAGTAATACCTTTTTTACAGAATATATCTTCAATTTTACCTACAGACATTACATTAAAATTAGCTTTTTTTAATTTATCTAATATTGTGTCATATGGAGGCACTAAAGAAAAGTCCCTTCTGTTTGATGTCCTGGTAAACTCACCACCTACATTTCCAATAAAAGGCCTTGCAATTACCCTAGCTACTGCAAATTCATCTTTTAACATTTCTCTTGCAATTTCACAAATTTTATATAATTCCTGAAGTGGAATTATTGACTCATGAGCTGCTATCTGAAATACGCTGTCTGCAGATGTATATACAATTGGACTTCCTGTTTTGCAGTGCTCTTCTCCAAGTTCTTGTATTATGGCAGTTCCTGAAGCTGATTTATTGCCAATTACTTTCCTTCCAATTGCATTTTCATATTTTTCAATTAAATCTTTAGGAAAACCATTTGGAAAGGTTGGAAATGCTTTTTCTGAAATAATGCCAGCCATTTCCCAATGACCTATTGTAGTATCTTTACCATTAGAAGCTTCTTCAAACCTAGCATAACAGCCTAATGGATTTTCAATTTTCTCAAAACCAGTAATTCCATCAATATTACCTAATCCAAGCTTAGATAAATTAGGAAGCTTTAACCCGCCAAAAGCTTTTGAGATATTTCCTAAAGTATTTGCTCCCTTATCTCCAAACCTCTCAGCATCATACATCTCTCCCATACCAACACTATCAAGTACTATCCATACAGCCCTATTCATTCCCTTTCTCTCCCTTCTCATACAATCAACAATTACCCATTGTTCATCATCTATCATAAATTGTGCAATATCAATCACCAATTGTCAATCCTCAATTGTCAACCGCCAATTGTTCCAAATATCAACGGCACATCTCTGCCGCTTTCCACATCAATAATATAATTTTCTAGAATGTCCCTTTTAGCATTTTCTATTTTTCCCTCATCATTTGCATGTATATATGCAATTACTTCTCCAAGCTTAATACAGTCGCCTCGTTTTTTATTTAGAACAATACCTACGGCTAAATCAATTTTATCTTCTTTTGCTGCTCTGCCTGCACCTAATTTCATCGCAGCCAAGCCAATGTTTTCAGCATTAATCTTTTTTACACAGCCTTCTCTGTCACTAATTACAGGAACTATGTATTTAGCTTTTGGCAGAAGGTCTGGATTATCCACTTGTGCAGGATTTCCGCCTTGAGCAGCTACAAATTCTTTTAACTTATTTATTGCACTTCCATTTTTAACTGTTTCTAAAAGCAGTGTTCTTGCTTCTTCAACTGTATTTGCTTTTCCTGCAAGGTAAACCATATTACTTCCTAGAGTTAAACATAATTCAAATAAATCTTTTGGACCTCTTCCTTGTAATGTATTTATAGCTTCTTTTACTTCTAATGCATTACCAAC
>JAUZPN010000056.1 GCA_030705885.1 Bacillota bacterium
ATTAGCAATATCAATATTCAATTCAACTCCAGCTTCATGAGCAACTGCTGGTAAATGAAGCATACTATTTGTACTGCATCCAAGAGCCATATCCATAGTCAACGCATTTCTAAATGCATCTTCTGTCATTATATCTCTAGGCTTAATATCTTTTTTAACAAGATCCATAATCTGCATTCCTGCATGCTTAGCAAGCTTAATTCTCTCTGAATATACTGCTGGAATTGTTCCATTACCTTTAAGTCCCATTCCAAGAACTTCTGTTAAACAATTCATACTGTTTGCAGTATACATTCCTGAACAAGAACCGCAGCTAGGACAGGCTTTATTTTCAAATTCTTCAAGCTTTTCTTCACTGATTTTTCCTGCATTAAAAGCACCTACTGCCTCAAACATACTTGAAAGACTTGTTTTACATCCATCTACTCTTCCAGCAAGCATAGGTCCGCCGCTTACAAAAATAGTTGGAATATTAACTCTTGCTGCTGCCATTAAAAGTCCTGGTACATTTTTATCACAGTTAGGTACCATTACAAGACCATCAAAAGCATGTGCCATTGCCATACATTCTGTAGAATCAGCAATTAAATCTCTTGTAACTAGAGAATACTTCATTCCAACATGACCCATAGCTATACCGTCACAAACTGCAATTGCCGGAAAAACAATAGGAGTACCTCCAGCCATAGCAACACCTAATTTAACTGCTTCTACAATTTTATCAATGTTCATATGACCTGGTACAATTTCATTATATGAACTTACAATACCTATCAAAGGTCTTTCAATTTCTTCCTTAGTTAATCCTAATGCGTTAAATAATGAACGTTGTGGAGCACTTTGTACTCCTTTTGTAACTGCATCACTTCTCATTTTTTCTACCACCTTTTTATTATTTTATTAACGTTGTATAACAACATTATATCTTGTATGACATCGCTTGTCAACAGAAATATACTACACATCATCCTCAAGTCCAAACCCTCTCATAGCATGTATAATATGAAGTCTCATAGCAGTCTTAGCTCCTTCTGCATCACGCTTTGCCAAAAAATCCATTATCATACGATGATCATTTATTGTATCTTTAACCATATCAGGATGTTCATCAGATAGAATTACTCCTGTATAAATTGCTTTATAAATAATAGGCATAAGTCTGTTCATAAATTCATTATGTGTAGCTTTTGCAATTGAATTATGAAATGACTGTTCCACATCTGTACGGTCTTCATTATTTAAAATCCTCTCTTCTTCAAGCTTACCATAGTAAAGAATTCTTTCAATTTCCTTGTCTGTACCGCGCTTAGCAGCATAATATGCTGTTTCAGGTTCAAATATAAGCCTCATTTCATATAAATCTTTTACATTATGATTTAAATTAGAAAGCTCTCCTAAACTGAAATTATCGTTCAATTCTTTGTTATCTGTTACAAATGTACCTTTCCCTCTTTTAATTTCAAGTACATTATAGGAAACTAAAATTCTAATTGCTTCTCTTAATGTAGTTCTGCTTATTTTAAGCTCTGCTGCAAAATCATTCTCATTAGGCAGCTTATCTCCTGCTTTAAATTTTTTGTCTATAGTGATCATTGCCAGTATGTCATCTGCCACGCTTTCTGCAAGAATCTTCTCCTTTTCAGGCATGCTATCATCTCTTTCATCAAAAACTATTTTATAAAATATAAACTTTTTACTGATTGCTTCCTAATGCTTTACTCCACTTATCAATATAATCCCCAGCTGCCCACTGATTAAGAACTATTTTTTCATTCTTGTCTACAGGAATTGTCTTAGAAGGATTATCAATACCTTTCTCAGGATTTAAAAATATCATCAAATTGCTTGATGTCAAAACTGCCAGCATATCTTTATTAGGAGAAGATACAGCATCCTTTGCATCTGGATATTTACTCTTTATAATATCCCAGCTTACTGAAAGTGTATCATAACCTGTAACAGCTTCTGGCACTTTAATATCTGTATCGTAAAGAGTATCAATATTATTAAAACTGCTTCCATTCCCCTGATGAATATAGTTTTCATAAAGCGGTGCCTGCACTATCCACTTTCCTTTTGATCTTTTTAATGTAAGGTTATCATCATCTATTTCAAACTTTTCACTAATAAAATTGTTATTATCATCTGTTTGCGATTTATTATACTTATCACTTAAAGAACTTATTTGTCTGCTAGCATCACTTCCAAGCATGGATTTTACATTCATATTAGGTCTTTTATATCCTACAGCAGTTAAATTATTTATATCATAAAACTTAATATCATCAAATCCAGATCTAAGTGTTCCGCCTCCTGTAGCATACTGCGAAGTTTTCACTAAAGCATATTTATTACCTACATATTGTATAGTTTCTGTCCTGCTGACAAATGGAAATCCTATTTGATCTGTTGATAGGTAATTACTTTTCATTGAATCTTCAGTAAGTACTTTTTTAGATGAATTTAAATTTTGAGATATAATTACTGAAAAATTAAAATAGCTGCTGTACTTGCTGTAAAAATTATCACTATACTGATTTGGCTGATCTGCCGCAGTAGAAGTAACTACACTATTATTAGTAACCATTACAAATTTATCACCATAAGGAGTTATAATTCCTCCTTTTTTTTCTATTGAGGATACATCATTTTTATCCTTATAAATCCACAATGTTCTATATTCTTCTAACGACTTATTTTCAAAATCCGTGTTATTTTTACTCTTATTTTGAAGGTCTGGCTCTTTAACTAACCCAAGTAAAAGTCCTGAACCAGCCCCACTTTTAGTCACTGAACTGCTTGAATTGCTGCTGGTGTTACCACTTGATACATTTTCAGATTTTACAAAGCTGCAACCATTAAACATAAAAAGTGATGCAGAAAAAATAATTAAAGCCTTAATTTTTTTTGAATTTATAATAACCACCTCCATTTTATTCGATATACAAAACATATTATACCATAAATTAATAAAAAACACCGATTGACAATCAGTGTCTTTTATTTTTCTCATATAAATTTAGTTTAATATAATTAGCAAATAGCCTGCCACTATTTTCATCTGTGGTTGTGCTGCTACCAGTATGGGTAGCTAATTTGTGAATATCAGCAAGTTGAAGCTTCTTTCAGAAACTTATTGAAACTTGCATCTGATAACAAAATCTCAACTTACCATTTTGCCTAAATCATCACTTAATTTTTTTACATTATTAACTGCTCTGCTGATGCTTGTAATATCATTATTAGTACTTTCTACTATAGCTGACACTTCTTCTATAGCTGCTGCATTTTCTTCTGAAATAGATGCAGCAGAATTAATTTTCTCTAATATATTCATAAATTCATTGGATGTTTCCACATTCATTTTCGACCCTGATTCTAAATACTCACTTACATTCTTAAACTTATTTTGAATTGATTCAAACTTTTCACTTACTTCAACAATAATATTTCTTCCTATTTCAACAGCATTATTTCCAAGCTGAACTTTTTCAACTGTGTCTTCCGTTTTATTATTAATAATTCCTATAATAGTACTTATCTCATTTACTGTAATTGAGCTTCTTTCTGAAAGCTTTCTTACCTCTTCAGCAACTACTGCAAAACCTTTTCCTTGTTCTCCTGCTCTGGCTGCCTCAATAGCTGCATTTAATGCAAGCATATTAGTTTGATCAGCAATCTGTATTATATCATTAAGAAATTTATTTATATCATTAATATTAGATTTCAATTCATTTACAGTAGTAAAAGATGTATTTACTGCTTGATAAATTATTCCCATCTGTGTATTCATTTCTTTAATTTTTGAAGAACTGTCTGTAACTTGCATTGTCATATTATTAGTTTCATCGCTTATGTTGTTAGATATTTCTTTATTTTTCAATACATTGTCTGAAGCTTCATTCATTTTTTCATTAACACTAGATAAGTTTTCTGCCTGCTCACTTATATCTTTTGACATTTGCTGCATGGCAGCATTTACATTTGAAACAGATTCTTTAGAAGAATTTATATTTTTTTCAAAATCATCAATTGTATCATTTACTATAATTATATTTTTCTTTATCTCCTCCATTGAAACATTTAGTTTTTCGGAAAGCTCATTTGAGATTTTTTCTTTTGAAATTGCTGCATTAACCATACCTCTTCCCCACTTTGTGAGAAAATATAATATAAATAACATAGCATTAACACAAAGTAACAATTCTGCAAAAATCCAAATATACCCTCTTCCATCCATCATTAATTTTTTACCATCAAAAACATACATAGCAATATAAGCTAAATTAACAAAAATTTGATATATAATTATTAATTTATTGTTAAAATATAGTGCAATCATTGCTATTGATACAATAATCAGATAATGATTCCCTATTTGGCTTCCTTTATTTTGCACAAAAATATCAGCTGAAACAAACAAAGGAATAAAGCTGTATATGAAAGCTTTAATATTGTCATTAATATGAGTCAAAAATATACCAAACGCAAGTACTAAAATAATTATACTTTGAACTAAAGATGATATGCCCATGCGGCTGCCTTCCCCTGCAAATGCAAAAATCGTTAGAAATACTGCTAAAATAAATATTGTTATTAGATTTACTAAATGTATATTTCTGACCTTATAGTTTATTGTTTCTTCATTATTCATTACAAAACTTCCCTTCTTATAATTATAAATTATTAATTTATAATTTATTTATCGATAAAATTATTAATTTCTTTAACAATTATATAAAATACCCAAAATGTAATATTACTTTTGGAAATGCAGCTTTTATACTAAAAAACAGCATATCACACACTTTATATAAATTTACAACAAATAAAAATACAACTGTTACAATAACTAATAACAGTTGTATTTTTATATTGTTACTTTCAGTTTAAATATATCAAGCTATTAAACCTGAGCTAATGCTTGGTCTAAATCAGCTATCAAGTCATCTACTCCTTCAATACCTATTGAAAGTCTGATTAAGTCTGGAGAAACTCCTGCAGCTTTTTGTTCTTCTTCATTTAATTCTGCATGTGTTGTACTTGCTGGATGAATTACAAGTGATTTAGCATCTGCAACATTTGCAAGAAGTGAGAATAATTCTAGACTGTTAATAAATTTCTTTCCAGCTTCTTCTCCACCTTTTATGCCAAATGTAAATATTGAACCTGATCCTTTAGGTAAATATTTTTTAGCCAAATCATGATATGGGTTATTTTCAAGTTCAGGATAGTTAACCCATGTTACTTTAGGATGCTTTGATAAGTACTCAACTATTTTTCTAGTATTAGAAACATGTCTTTCAACTCTCAACGATAAAGATTCCAAGCCTTGAAGGAATAAGAATGAATGTAATGGTGCTTGTGTTGCTCCTGTATTTCTTAAAAGCTGAACTCTTGCTTTTAATATATAAGCTAAAGCTCCTAAATCATTAGCATATCTAATACCATTATAGCTCTTATCTGGTGTTGTAAAGTCAGGGAATTTTCCACTTCCTATCCAATCGAACTTACCAGCATCTACTATTACTCCTCCTACAGCAGTACCATGACCACCTATGAATTTTGTTGCAGAATGAACTACTATATCTGCACCATATTCTATTGGTCTTACAAGATAAGGTGTTCCAAATGTATTATCAATAATAAATGGTATTTTATTTTCATGGGCAATATTTGCTACAGCTTCAATATCCAAAACGTTTATTCTTGGATTTCCTATAGTTTCACCATAAATAGCTTTTGTTTTTGGAGTAATAGCTTTTCTAAAGTTTTCTGGATCATCTGGATCAACAAAAGTAACATTTATTCCAAGCTTTCTAAGTGTAACATTGAAAAGTTCATAAGTTCCTCCATATAAAGTGCTTGCAGCCACTACTTCATCACCTGCATTAGCTACATTTATTATGGAATATAATATAGCAGCTAATCCTGATGATGTTGCAAGTGCGCCAACTCCACCTTCAAGCTCAGCGATTCTTTTCTCAAAAACATCTGAAGTTGGATTCATAATTCTTGAATATATGTTACCATTTTTTCTTAAATTAAATAAATCTGCAGCATGATCTGCATCATCAAATACATAAGATGTAGTTTGATAAATTGGAACTGCCCTTGATTTTGTAGCTGGATCTACTTCCTGTCCTGCATGTACCTGTAATGTTTCAAAACTTAATTTTCTTTCACTCATTTATATCTCTCCCTTTTTAATTTAATTCTAGAAATATGTTTAATACTTTATGCAATCTTTAACAATTGTTTTTTAATAGTTATGATATAGACATTGTTCAATTCAAATTTTATTAATAAGAACTTACAGTCTAGAACAATTCCTATTAACTTTATATGTTTTATTGGTTTAATGAAATTATAGTATACTTCCCCCCCAAAGTCAACACTATTTTTTAAAATCTTTTTGATAGTTCTATTAATTTATCTCCAGTTACTCTATATACAGTCCATTCATCCATAGGTACAGCACCATTTTGTTTATAAAATTTTATAGAAGGCTCATTCCAGTCAAGGCAGCTCCATTCAAATCTTCCGCAGTCTCTTTCTACAGCAAGTTTTGCAACAAATGAAATTAATGATTCACCAAAGCCTTTTCCACGCATTTCAGGCTTAACAAATAAATCCTCTAAATATATTCCAGGTTTTCCTAAAAATGTAGAAAAATTATGAAAAAATAATGCAAAGCAAACTACCTGACCATTATACTCGCCTATAACAACTTCTGCTGCTTTTCTTTTAAATAAAGAATCTTTTAATATTTCCTCTGTAGCAGTAACATCCTGAAGCATATTTTCATAAACTGCCAACCCTTTAATTAAATCCAAAATTATACCTGTATCTTTTTCCTCTGCAAATCTAAGATTAAAATTTTCAATTTTAGTACGAATTTCATTCATAGTCTATCACCTTTCCCTTATTAAATTAAAGCTTGAGTTCCTTAATTATCTTTATAATCATTGAAACTCGGTTAAATGGTGTAATAAAATATAATCCATCTACATTTGTCTTTACTTTTTCAGCAATCTCTACTGACAGCTTAATTCCCTCCTTCTCTGCTTCTTCTCTTGTCATTTCTATATTAAATCTATTAATATATTCCTCTGAAATTTGTATTCCTGGTATTTCATTGTTTAAAAACTGTGCATTTTTATAGCTTACAATCGGCATAATTCCTGCTAATATTTTAAAGTTTCTTGTTTTATCTAACTTAGAAAGATAGAAAGTTGTATCATCACTAAATATAGGCTGAGTCAAGAAAAAGCTGCTTCCATGTTCTATTTTTTTGTATAATCTAGACATTTCTATATCCTTGTTTCGTACATTTAAGTTCAATGCTCCGCCTATTTCAAATGGCTCATTAACAAATATTTCTTTATTCATTTCTTTTATAAGTTCCATAAGTTTCATCGAATTCAAGTTAAATACACTTTTTATTTCATCTTTAGATGATCCTGAAACAGGGTCTCCTGTTACTGCAAGTACATTCCTAATTCCTTCCATATGTGCAGCCAGCAATGTAGACTTTAATGCATTTATATTTTTATCTCTGCAGCAAATATGAGGCATTACATCAATTCCAACTTCTCTTTTTATTTTAGCTGCGAGCATGCAGGAATCCATTCTAGCTCTTGCCATTGGAGAATCTGCTATAGTTATTATATCTACTCCTGCCTCTTTAAGCAATCTAGCTCCATTCATAATTTTACTAATATCAGTATCGAAAGGCGGATCAAGCTCAACTGCAATAGCAAACTTATTACTTAATTTTATATTAAGATTACTAAATGCTGAATTCAAATTTTTTGTGTTTCCATTTAATTCTTCATTAATTTCTACACTAATAAAGTTCTCTGCATCTATATCACTTTTATTTTGAAGTTTAGCATCATCTTCTTTATGAACCTTTGTTAAATTAATATCATTGCTTAGTTTTAATTTATCGGATAGTTTTTTAATATGTACAGGTGTTGTCCCACAACATCCTCCTAAAATTCTGACACCTATATTTAAAAACTGAAGCATTATTCCTGAAAAATATTCTGGATTTTGTACAAATATAGTTCTTTCGTTAATTATTTCAGGATATCCAGCATTCGGAAGAACTGAAACTATATCTCCTGTAAAATCATATTTTTGCAAAGACTTAAATAAATGTGCTGGACCTATTCCGCAGTTAAATCCATATGCATCTATTGTATTTATTTTCTTTGCTTCTTCTATAATTCTGCTGTTGCTTATACCTTTTCTTGTATAGCCATCAAAGGTAGTTGCAAATTGGGTTAATATAAATGCTTTATTGTTTTTACTTTTTACATATTCCGTAATTTCTTTTAAATATTCTGTACTGCTGAAAGTTTCAAAAATAAATATATCTATCTTCATTTCAAGAAAAATATCAACAATAAATTTATATTCATCTAAAATATAATTTTTATCTAACTCTATCTTTTCACTGCTGGCTTCAGGTATAGGTCCTATGCTGGCTCCAATAAATATTTCCTTATTTTTAGATGCTTTTTCAGCTATGATACATCCTGCTCTTATTATTTTTTTTACTTCTTCTCTTGTTGTATTTAGTGTAATTGTGTTTGCTGAAAAAGTATTAGTTCTAATAAGCTTAGCACCAGCTTCAATATATTCATTATGAATCTTTTCTATAATCTCTGGTTCTTTAATATTTTCTAGTTCAGAAAATGTCATGCCGTTTCCTTTTATGTAATTATAATATGTTCCCATAGCGCCATCTGTAATAAGAATATTAGACTTTAAAAAATCCCTCAGCATATGATGTCTCCCCCATACCTATGTTTCCTTGTCACATTTAGTTCCAATTAATTTGTTAATGATAGCGTGGAGAAGCTTCTTTTAGAAATTTATTGGAACTTTGTGATTAAGGATAGTATATTATATATAATTAAAATTATTATAACACAATACATATATGTCGGAAAGGTGTGATTATGCACGAAAAAAACTTTCACTCCATTTACCAATTTTGCAAAGTTTCATTTAAATTATTGACAGTCAAATACACCTAATATAAAATTATAAATGTGATTTGAAGTATTATTTATAAAATATGTTTTATAATAATATAATAATTATTTATTTTGTAGTTTCTTGTTAAAAAATGCATGTGTAGTTTTATAATATACACATGTGCATACTATTTATATAAATTTTTTTATATTTGAGGAGGAATATTATGTCAAAAGATTTAGTTTATTTTATTAAACCTGAACAACAAACAGAAGGATTTTTAAAAGATTTATTAACTACTCATACTGAAATTAAATTTGTTTCTTTAGTTGGTATTGACTATTCTGGAAATGATACAGATGAAAAGATTCCAGTAGAAGTTTTATTAGAGGATATATCTGGTTTCTTAAATGGAGCTGTTCAAACAGATGGTTCTTCAGTAGTATTACCTGGAATTGCAACTCTTAACAATGCTAAAGTTGATATGCCAGCTGATAAAACTGTAAATTGGTTTGTAGATTACAATTATGAAAATTTAGATGAAGAAACAGGAAAACCTGTTGGAACCCTTCGTATCCCAAGTTTCTTTATTCATGAAGGAAAAGCAATTGACTCAAGATACATACTTAAGAATTCTATAGAAACTTTCAAATCAGATTTTCTAGCTTTATTAGCTAAACATCCAGCTGTACTTGCTGATTATGGTATAACAGTTGATGATATAGCTGATGTTGTAGCAACTTCTGCTACTGAACTTGAATTCTGGGTAAGAACTCCAGATGCTGTTCCAGATGTTCCAGAATTATCACCTTCACAAGTATTACAAGAACAATACTGGGCAAGAACAAAGGGTTCTGTAAGAACTGCTCTTGAAGAAACTTTAGTATTACTTGGTGAATATGGATTTGAACCTGAAATGGGTCATAAGGAAGTTGGAGGAAGAAGTGCTAAATTAGATGAATTTGGTAATTTAGTTGATGTTTGCGAACAAATTGAAATTGACTGGAAATATTCTAATGCACTTCAAGCTGCTGATAATGAATTATTTGTTAGAAATATAGTTAAAGAAACTTTCAGAAGATATGGATTAGATGTTACTTTTGAAGCAAAACCAATTGAAGGTGTTGCAGGAAGCGGAGAACATACTCATGTTGGTATTGCATTAAAACTTAAAAACGGAAAGAGAATCAACCTATTCACTGCTACAAAGAATCATTTCTTAAGTGTATTTGGTTATGCATCAGTTATGGGAGTTCTTAATAACTACGAAGTTGTTAATCCATTTGTATCAGCTACTACTGATTCATTAAGAAGATTAAAACCTGGATTTGAAGCTCCAATTTGTATAGTTACTTCTTTAGGTCATTCTGTAGAAGTTCCATCAAGAAACAGATCTGTATTAATAGGTCTTGTAAGAGATTTAAACAGCCCATTAGCTACAAGATTTGAATTAAGAGCACCAAACCCACATTCAAATACTTATTTAGTTCTTTCAGCACTATACTTAGCTATATTAGATGGTGTTAAATATGCACTAAATAACAATAAAACAGAAGATGATTTACTTGCAGAACTTTCAAAGAAACCAGGCGAAGATGCTGATTATCTTGCAAAAGACAGAGCATACAGAACTGAAGAAAATATATTTGAAGACTTTTCAGAAGAAGAAAGAATTGCACTGTTTGGAAAAGCTCCAGCTACTGTATATGAAAACTTCTTAGGATTTGAAAAATATCCTGAAAAAGCTGCTATTCTTAAAGTTAATGATGTATTAACTGATAAAATTATAGAAAGCTTTAAAGAAGGATTAACATTAAGATGGACTGTAGAAATTACTACTAGAATAGAAAGAAATTACTCAGCAGAAATAAGATCATACAAGAAGCTTCATGATGCTGAACATGCAGCTGATATAGATATAGCTAACTGGAATACTGTAAGCGCACTTAGAAAATATATTGCAAAAGATACATTTGAAAAGAAATGCTTATTTACTCAAGTAAATGAAGCTGTAGCTGCTGAAGATTTTGCTAAGGTTTCAGACCTTTATGTAGAATTAGACAATAAATTACAAGCATTAAGAGCTGCTTACAAAGCTTACAAGAACAATCTTTTAGATATTTAGTATTCTCAATTCCTCGAGAAAAAAACCACTGGTTATATAACCAGTGGTTTTTTTCATTTATATACTATGTTCGGTCACAAAGTTCCACTAAATTTTTAAAAGAAGCTTCTCTCCGCTATCATTTATAAATTAAGTGGAACTAAATGTGACGAACAAAGTATAATGTTTAATACTCTCTCAGCTCATAGCTTCTTACTACCATATCCTTTTTATTAGTGATTGACTTCCAAAGCTCTATACGATCAATTTTACCTTCACCATTAAAGCCCCTTGATCTAGCTTCACTGCAAACTGATATATGTTCTTTACTTGACAATTCTTTAATTGGATAATTAGTATTTGCTAAAGATACATATAAATCGTTCTTATCTTTTACCTTAAAACCACTCCATATAAGTTTCTCATTAATTTTTCTAAATAGTCTTACAATATATCCTTTGTTTTCAACTTTTAAGCTAATTGATTTAAATGATGTATCAAAACAAATATCTCCTGAAGAATATACCTTAAATTTTTTATAAGGCTTTATTATATTATTAATAATATTATCTAATTCATCAAGTTTGGGATCATCAATAATCTCAAGCATTATGTGAAGTATAGGCAGATTTTTATAAATTTTATATCTATGGCATACATTTTTTTGCATAATTTCTAAGTTGGGATATGTATTATTGTCAAAAACTGCAACTAAATAATATTTCATTTTTATTTCCTCCTTTTATTCAAATTATATACTATCCTCGGTCACAAAGTTCCAATAAATTTCTAAAAGAAGCTTCTCTCCGCTATCATTTATAAATTAAATGGAACTAAATGTGACCGAACAAAGTATAGTATATACAATAAAGTATTTTTAAATTAATAATAAAATATGTATATATATCTTGATTTTATTTATACTATTAGTGTTTAAAATTTTATCTACAAAGAAAGGATGATGATATATTATGAATCATAATGATAGTATCGGCTGTTCTGTAACTGAATGTAAATTCCACTGTAAAGACGATAATTATTGTACCTTGAACAAAATTCAAGTAACAAAACATGAAGCTATAGCAAAAACTTCAGAATGTACTGACTGTGGAAGCTTTCAATCTTAAAATATTAAGGCTAACTTTTGTTAGCCTTAATATTTTTTTGCACCGTATAATAATCTACATATTAATATAATAAAACGTTTCCTAATATTAATCAAGATTAATTTTTCAATTTTTTTGTATATCTATTAATTATATTCTAAATAATATTTAATAATTTTTATAATTTTTATTTTGTATAAATGAAAATTTATGATATAATAATTTTTGAAATATATTATTTTGTAAATAACTTTTTTATATATATTATTTTATAAGGACGGATTATGTATGGAAAAATTAATAATTAATGGTGGTCATTCACTACATGGTACTGTTGACATCAGTGGCGCTAAAAATGCAGCTGTTGCAATTTTACCTGCTTCAATAATGGTTAATAAAGGAATTTCAATAATAGATAACATCCCAGATATAGCTGATATTCATTGCATTGAAAGAATTATAGAAAGTCTTGGATGTAAAGTAAATATAAATAATGATTGTGTTAGTATAGATAGTACCTGCTTAAATAATATTAATGCATGTACAGATGATGTTAGAAAAATGAGAGCTTCTTATTATTTAATTGGTGCATTACTTGGAAGATTTAAAAAAGCACGAGTAGAGCTTCCTGGAGGCTGTCCAATTGGTGTACGACCCATAGACCAGCATATAAAAGGTTTTGAAGCTTTAGGGGCTCATGTTAATATAGAACATGGTGCAGTAAATGTTCATGCAGATAGATTAATTGGAGCAAATATTTTTTTTGATGTAGTTAGTGTTGGTGCTACAATTAATGTAATGCTTGCAGCTACACTGGCAGAAGGAGTTACAACCCTTGAAAATGTTGCAAAAGAACCTCATATAGTTGATGTAGCAAACTTTTTAAACACTATTGGTGCTAACATAAAAGGTGCAGGCACTGATGTTATAAGAATTTCTGGTGTAAAAGAATTAAGTGGCTGCAGTTACAGCGTCATTCCAGATCAAATTGAAGCTGGTACATATATGATTGCTACCGCTGCATGCGGCGGCGAAGTAACTCTAAACAATGTTATACCAAAGCATTTAGAATCTATTTCTGCAAAACTTACTGAAATGGGAGTTCAAGTAATTGAAAATGGTGATTCTATAACAGTTAAATCTAATGGAAAGCTTAAATGTACAAATGTAAAGACGCTTCCCTATCCTGGATTTCCTACAGATGTTCAGCAGCCTTTAAGTACTCTGCTGTCAATTATTAATGGAAGAAGTATTGTAAATGAAAGTATATGGGAAAGCAGATTTAAGCATGTTGATGAGCTTAAAAAGATGGGTGCAAATATAAAAGTAGAAGGAAGAACTGCCATTATAGATGGGGTAAAAAGGCTTACTGGTGCTACAGTACTAGCCTCTGATTTAAGGGCTGGTGCTGCTCTAATTATTGCTGGTCTAATTGCAGAAGGTACTACAGAAGTAAAAGGTATTGATCACATTGACAGAGGTTATCCTAATATAGAATATAAGTTTAATAAGCTTGGTGCAGACATTGTAAGAATTACATATAATGAGGAAGTATTATGATTTTTTGTTCTTTATTCAGTGGAAGCAGTGGAAATAGTATCTTCATAGCAACAAAAAATACAAAAATTTTAATAGATGCAGGTCTTCCTGGAAAGACTATTGAAAAAGCACTTTGTGATATTGGTCAGGATGTGAATATGCTTGATGCTATTTTTGTAACACATGAACATATTGACCATACTAAAGGTGTTGGAGTACTTTCAAGAAAATATGATATTCCAGTGTATGCTAATGAACCAACTTGGAATGCTATGGAAGGTATTATTGGTAAAGTATCTGAACACAATATTAAATGCATTGCTGATAAATATGTTACAATAAAAGATATTGATGTTCAAAATTATAGGACTTCTCACGATGCTGCTTGTTCTGTAGGATATTCTATTTATGAAGGAAGAAAAAAAGCATGTATAGCAACAGACTTAGGTTACTTTTCAGATGATGTAAAGCGTTCAATAACTGACGCAGATATTCTTCTTCTTGAAAGCAATCATGATGTCGAAATGCTTAAGGTTGGTCCTTATCCTTACTCTCTTAAAATGAGAATTTTAAGCAATATAGGCCACTTATCTAACGATGCTTGTGGTAATGCAATAATAAGTATCTTAAATGATAAACATAAAAGAATAGTACTTGGTCACTTAAGTAAAACAAATAATTATCCTGACTTAGCTTATCAAACTGTTATTAATATACTAAATGAAAATAAAGTAAAATTAAACAAAGATGTTACATTAACTCTTGCAAAAAGAGATATGCCTAGCAGTTATATCGAATTTTAAATTATTAAAGGAGTGTTAATTAAATGAGCTTACATTCATCTTGGACAGATATGGTAATAGAATATGTTAAAAAAAATGGTGATTCCGCATTCTGGAAGGAATATGGTGCTATTGAAAAATCGATTTACACAAAAATACTTTCTAATCATACAAAAGTTATTGAAGGAACTTTTTCGGAATTAGCCTCTTCTTTTGATATTGAAAATTTATTTTTTATGGGATTTTTAGACGGCATAAATGATAGTCTTGTTTCACCAATAAACATGGAAGAAGTGGAAGAAGATACATTTATCAGCCTTTCTATAGACTATGATAAACTATACTTTAATATGCTGGATGCTAAAGCAGAATACCTATACGAATTACCTCAATGGGATGGAATTTTTTCAATGGAAAAAAGAAAAGAAATTCTTTTAAAAGTTAGAGAATCTAAAATTGTAATTGCTCCAGATAAAATCGGTAGAAATGAACCTTGTCCTTGTGGAAGTGGTAAAAAGTATAAAAAATGCTGTGGTAAGTAAACATGAATTTTTCAATTTTATGTGTTGGTAAAATAAAAGAAAACTTTTATAAAAAATCAATAGAATACTATGTAGAAAGAATCAATACAATTTCTAAAGTAGCTATAATTGAAGTAGCTGATGAACAAACTCCTGATAACGCTTCTGATAAGGAAGTTAATTTAATAAAACAAAAAGAAGGAGAAGCTTTACTATCACATGTTACTTCAAATATGTATTTAATTGCTTTAGATATGAGAGGAAAAATGATGAATTCAACATCATTAAAAAATCACATAAAGCAATTATCTGAAAGCAATAATAATGATATTGCCTTTGTTATTGGAGGTTCTTTAGGTCTTTCAACACAATTAATAAAGAGAGCTAATTTAAAGCTCTCTTTTTCAAAAATGACTTTTCCTCATCAATTAATGAGGGTAATATTGTTAGAACAAATATATAACATTTTAATCTGATTTTTTTGTTCCTGAATCTGTAACGCCATAATCATTCATTATAGTCCCTTTAGGAATTATAAGCTTTATCTTTTCACTAACCTTTGTTTCTTTATATCCTGAAATATATCCATACATATCATTAACACTGTCTCTAAGTGCTTTAAATTTATCAGTTTTTAATTTAACATCTTTATACTCTGCTACCTTTTGATATACAGGCCTTACACTGCTATCTGCATTTACTGTTTCAACTGCTTTTGGATCTAAAATCTGCTGACTCACACCACTATCAGACACCATATTGACTACATATTTTTGTTTTCCATTGTTGTCTGTAAGCACCCCAAGATAATATGTACCATCCACATCCTGTAAAGGATATAATTCATTACTATCAGTTATTTTTTCAACAGTTTTTCCTTCCTTTGGAGACGATATCCATACTGTCCATGTGAATCCGTACAATACAACAAATATAAATATTGTACAGATTACAACTTTACCAAAAAAACGATTCTTAATATAATCATATCTTTTTTCTTTTAAAATATTTCTCTTTTTAATTCGCATATTTTCAATAATATTTAGAACAACAAACAGCAGGATAGCTGATACAGCAGCTATATATAATATAAAAAGCATACTTTTTATCCCTCGTTTACAGTTTTTTATACATTTTTTCTTTATATTTTAATATCTATGCCTTTAGTTCCCCATATATCTTTAGAATACTCTTTAATAGTATTATCACTAGAAAATACTCCTGAATGAGCTATATTTACAATACACATTTCCAGCCACTTTTCCTTTTGTCTATATAACCAATCAATTTTACCTTGAGCAGTTACATAAGAATCAAAATCTTTAAGCACAAAATACTCATCATTATGTACCATTAAAGAATCATATATATTAATAAATTCTCTATTAGGCACATCAAGAAAACCATTAGTTAATTGATTAATAATTAAATTTACTCTTGGATCATTCTTATAAATGTCCATTGGAAAATAACATCTGTATTTATAGTAATCTAGAACTTCACTTGCATTTAGTCCAAATATGACTATATTTTCATCGCCTACCTGCTCTTTAATCTCTACATTAGCACCATCTAACGTAGCAATTGTTACAGCTCCATTCATCATAAACTTCATATTTCCAGTTCCAGAAGCTTCTTTTGTTGTTGTAGAAATCTGTTCACTTACATCTGCACAAGGAATTATTTTTTCTGCTAAAGATACTCTATAATTCTCTAAGAATACTATTTTTATCTTATCCTTTATAGTCTTATCATTATTAATTTTTTGAGCTACTGAATTTATAAGTTTGATAGTCTGTTTTGCTAAATAATAGCTTGGTGATGCTTTTGCTCCAAAGAAAAATGTTCTAGGAACTATATCTAAGTCAGGATTCTGAAGAAGTCTGTTATACAAATCCATTATATTAAATACATTTAAAAGCTGTCTCTTATAAGCATGCAGTCTTTTTACTTGTACATCAAAAATAGAATTAGGATCAATATCAATACCATAATATTGTTTAATTTCATTTGCAAATTTAATTTTATTATTCTTCTTTACACTTTCAACCTTGCTTTGTAAAGCTGAATCCTTCTTAAATTGCTCTAATCTAATAAGCTCATTAGGCTGTCTTACCCATTCATCTCCGATAACATCTGTAATAACATCTGTGAGTTCAGGATTTGCTTTCATAAGCCATCTTCTGTGAGTTATACCATTAGTTTTATTATTAAACTTCCATGGATAGAATTTATAGAAATTTGCAAGTTCTTGATTTTTCAGTATTTCTGTATGAAGCTTTGCAACACCATTTACAGAGTGACTTCCTACAATAGCTAGAAAAGCCATCTTTATGTATCCATCATGAATTATAGACATATCATTAACTTTATTATCATCTCCAGGATACCTGAATCTAATTTCATTGCAGAATCTCATATTTATTTCTTCAACAATCATATATATTCTTGGAAGAAGATTTCTAAACATATCTACAGGCCACTTTTCTAAGGCTTCTGACATGATTGTATGATTTGTATATGCTAATGTATTTGTAGTAATCTTCCAAGCTTGATCCCATGGCAGTTCTTCAACATCTACAAGTATTCTCATTAACTCTGCTACTGCTACAGATGGATGTGTATCATTTATATGAATTGCAACATA
>JAUZPN010000057.1 GCA_030705885.1 Bacillota bacterium
CTTAATGAACTATTAAAGTCCTCCATAAGCTTACTTTCACCTTTTTTAAATCGTCCGCCCCAAAGTTTCATCAATATCTAACCTGCCTTTCATTTTAACCCTCAATTCTCAACTCTCTACTGAAAAAAAGGACTGTTCCCTAAACTTTAAAATTAAATTAAAGTAGTGGAGAACCGCCCCTTAGTCTTACTTTCCTTCTTTTTCTCTTAAATCAACTATTGCTTTAATCTTGTTTGGAAGCCCGAAAAGATTTATAAATCCTTCTGAATCCTTATGGCTGTAAAGTTCGCTTGCACCAAAGGAAGAAATTCCTTCATCATAAAGAGCTTTCTTTGCATCTATGCTTGCTACCATAGTAGTACCTTTGTAAAGCTTAAGTTTAACAGTACCTGTTACATTTTCCTGTGTAACATTTATGAATGCATCAAGTGCTTCCCTAGTTGTAGTAAACCACAAACCATCATATACAAGCTCTGCATATTTTATTGATATAAGTTGTTTGTAATGCATAGCTTCCTTTTCAAGAGTAGCAGATTCAAGACATTTATGTGCAGCATAAAGTACTGTTCCTGCAGGTGTTTCATAAACTCCTCTTGACTTCATACCAACAAGTCTATTTTCTACTATATCAATAATTCCTATACCATTTTCTCCAGCTGCTTTATTTAAATATTCAATTAATTCTACAGGTGGTAATTGTTCACCATTAACCTTTAGAGGAACTCCCTTTTCAAAATAAATATCAATGTATGTTGGCTTATCTGGAGCCTGCTCTGCTGGAGTAACCATTTCATACATTTCTCTCTTATGTTCATTTTTGAGATCCTCAATATCTCCGCCTTCATGACTTAAATGCCATAGGTTCTTATCCATAGAATATATCTTTTTCTTTGTTACTGAAGTTTCTATTCCTTTTGCAGCTGCATAATCAATAGCATCTTCTCTTGATTTTATATCCCAAATTCTCCATGGAGCTATTATTTTTATTGTTGGATCAAAACTTGCTATGCCAACTTCAAAACGTACTTGGTCATTTCCTTTTCCAGTACATCCGTGACATATATATTTTGCACCTTCTTTATGTGCTATTTCAACTAATCTTTTTGCAATTGATGGTCTAGCTAATGAAGTTCCTAATGGATATATTCCTTCATATAATGCTTCAGCCTTTATTGCATTATAAAGATAATTAGTAACAAATTCTTCTCTTAAATCTTCAACATATATTTTGTCTGCACCTGATTTAATCGCCTTTTCCTTAACAGCTTTCATGTCATCGCCCTGACCAACATCTGCACATACAGCAATAACCTCTACATCATAATTTTCCTTAAGCCATGGTACTATAATAGATGTGTCTAATCCGCCTGAATATGCTAATACAACTTTATCTTTCATATAATCCATCTCCTATTGTAATTTTTTATTTATATTTATAAATAATTTCTTGTATTGTTCCTTACTATGACTGCATAAAAAACAAACTACATATTTATAAATTGAAATTATTTAAATAATTGTTTTATAAAATATAATAGAATAATTATACATCATTTTTTATAAATATGCAATATTTTTTTAACAATTTAATATTGCATTTGTGTAGCATTAAGAAAGAGACACTCAATAAGTGTCTCTTTCCATTTATAACTACCTAAAGAAAACAAATCCTGACGTTAATTATTTAATACATCTGTTATTTTTTCATAATCCTGTTCTATAGACTGCAGTACATTTAGTGGAACCTGAACTGCCATTTCTGGATTAAACTCATCATCTGTTGCAATAATATCTATTCTAAAATCTAAATTATTTTCAGAATCTAAAGTAAATTTAGCAGGAATATATTTAAAATTCAAAAAATTTGTCATTTCAAGTGCTTCCACTCTTTTTAATTCATTCTTTAATGTTCCTAATCTGCACAGTACACTTGAATAAGCAGTATCATTTAAAGTAATAAAGAATATTAATGTTTCCTCTTTTATCTTATAACCTGCTCTATATACTGTTTGCTCTTTATCCTCTACTTTTAGAATCATACTTTCTTGATTGTTTTTTTTAAGGTAAATATCAAATTCTATTTCTTTTTTTCTCATAATTAGTAAAAGCCCCCTTAGCTTTGTTTTAATTTGTGCCTTAATTTAATTATAAACAATTATTATCATAATGTAAAATAAAATATGCAAAACTTAATAATTTTCTTGCAGCCTGCTTACTAACCGCAAACTCTCAAATAAAGCCCTTATGATATACTATCCTCAGTCACAAAGTTCCACTAAATTTCTAAAAGGAGCTTCATCTTGCTACCATTTACAAATTAATTGGAATTAAATGTGACCGAAAAAAGTATAATTAACATAAGGGCTTTATTCTATAAATAATAATTCATAGGTCTATATACTATCTCTTTACCGCTCTTCTTAACATTAATCGCTGTTAAGTATGCCTTAGCAGTATCTATACATGTAAATACAGGAACTCTGAATTCTGTTGCTTTTCTTCTTATTTTAAATCCTTCAGTTTCAAAGTTATTTCCTTTTGTTGGAGTATTTATTACTAAATTAATGTCTTTCTTTGAAATATGGTTTTTAACTTCTGCAAAATCTATTATTTCACAATCAATTCCATTTTGTTTAAGATATTCTCCAGTTCCTTCAGATGAATAGATTTTAAATCCAATTTCAAAATACTTCTTTATTATTTCTATTCCTTCTTCTTTATCTACTTCTTTTAATGATACATAAATCCCGCCTTCAGTTCTTACCTTTGTACCTGAAGCAGTAAAACCTTTATAAATAGCTACATCTAAATCTGTATCTACACCTAGTACTTCTCCTGTAGATTTCATTTCAGGTCCAAGATAGATATCTACATCTGCCAGCTTTTCACCTGAGAATACAGGAACTTTAACTGCAAATAAATTATTTTTTTGCATAAGTCCTGTTCCATATTCTGAATCTTTTAGCTTTTTACCAAGCATTGCTTCTACTGCAAGTTTTACCATAGGCACACCAGTTACTTTGCTTAAAATTGGAACAGTTCTTGATGCTCTTGGGTTTACCTCAATAACATACACATCATTACCATCAAAAGCATATTGAATATTAATAAGTCCAACAGTCTTCAATGCTTTTGCTATTCTCTTAGTATAATTAACTAAAGTATCTATTGTTTCTTTACTTAATGTCATATAAGGGTATACTGTAATACTGTCTCCTGAATGTACTCCTGTTCTTTCAACATGTTCCATAATACCAGGCATTAAAATATCTTCACCATCACATATTGCATCTACTTCTATTTCAGTACCTCTTACATACTTATCTATTAATATTGGATATTCATGCGATAAGTTAACTGCTTCCTCTAAATATTTTAAAAGCGTTGCTTCATCATATACTACCTGCATTGCACGACCGCCAATAACATAAGAAGGTCTTACTATAACAGGATATCCAAGTTTAGGAGCTTCTTCTAAACCATCCTCAATAGTAGTTACAGCCACTCCTGAAGGAGTTTTTATATCAAGTGCTTCAAGCAGCAGTCTGAATTTATCTCTATCCTCTGCTAGGTCAATTGATTTGAATGAGGTTCCTAATATATTAACTCTTCTTTCATATAACTTTTGAGCAAGATTTATTGAAGTCTGACCACCAAACTGAACTATTACTCCAATTGGATTTTCAGCTCTTATTACACTCATAACATCATCTATATATAAAGACTCAAAATAAAGTTTATCTGCAGTATCAAAATCTGTACTTACAGTTTCTGGATTATTGTTTATTATTATAGACTGATATCCTGCTTGGTTAATTGCCCATACACCATGTACGCAGCAATAGTCAAATTCTATTCCTTGACCAATTCTTATAGGACCTGAACCGATAACAACAATTTTCTTGTCAGGTGAAACAGCATTTTCATCCTCATCCTCATAACAGGAATAGTAGTATGGAGTTTCTGAAGCAAACTCTCCGCTGCAGGTATCTACCATTTTATAAACAGGATGTATATTATTTTTCTTTTTAACTGTTTGAAGGTATGAATTCTCTATATCCATAAATTTGCATATATCTGAATCAGCCATTCCAAAAGTCTCTGCTCTCTCTATAAGGTCTAAACCAAAAGGCTTAGTTTTAAGGTCTTTTTCAAGCTGAATAATATTGTTTATTCCATTTAAAAACCATTTATCAATTTTAGTAAGTTCATTTATCTGATCTACTGTAAATCCTCTTCTAAAAGCTTCAGCCAAGGCAAAAATTCTCTCATCATCTCTCATTTTAAGCTTTTCAATAACTTCTTCACGAGACATTTGAACAAACTTTGGAAGCTGAAGAGCAGTTGATTTTGTTTCAAGACAGCTTATTGCCTTAAGCAGAGCACTTTCAAATGTTCTGTCTATAGCCATAACTTCTCCTGTAGCTTTCATCTGAGTACCTAAAGTTCTTTCGGCCTTACCAAATTTATCAAAAGGCCATTTTGGAATCTTTACAACTATATAGTCAAGAGCTGGCTCAAAACAAGCACTTGAATTCTGAGTTACATAGTTTTTAAGTTCATTTAAGCTGTAACCAATTGCTATTTTTGCAGCTATTTTTGCAATAGGATAACCAGCTGCCTTTGAAGCAAGTGCACTAGAACGACTTACTCTAGGATTTACTTCTATTACAATATATTTGCTGCTTTCAGGATCTAATGCAAACTGAACATTACATCCTCCTTCTATTTTAAGGCTTCTAATAATTTTTATTGCTGAATTACGAAGCATTTGATATTCTTTGTCTCTAAGTGTTTGAGAAGGTGCAACAACTATACTGTCTCCAGTATGAACTCCTACTGGATCCAAGTTTTCCATATTACAAATAATTATACAGTTATCTTTTCCATCTCTTATTACTTCATATTCTATCTCTTTCCATCCAGCTACACTCTGCTCCAAAAGTATCTGTCCAATAGGACTAAGATTAATACCTCTTTCACATATTTCTTCAAGTTCTTCGTTAGTTGTGGCAATTCCGCCGCCTGTTCCGCCTAATGTATAAGCAGGTCTTATTATTGCAGGAAGTCCATGTTGTGCAACGAAATCCCTGCACTGCTGAATTTCAGTAGCAATAATACTTTGAGGTATAGGTTCTCCTATTTCTATCATAAGATCTTTAAATAATTCTCTGTCTTCAGCTTTTTTTATAGAATCACTATTTACACCTAAAAGCTTTACCCCATACTTTTCAAAAACACCTTGTTCTTTAAGTTTCATTGCTAAATTTAGTGCTGTCTGACCACCAAAGCCTGCTAACACTCCATCTGGTTTTTCAGTTCTTATTATGTTTTCAAGACTTTCCTCAGTTAATGGTTCAATATAAACCTTATCTGCCATATGTCTATCTGTCATAATAGTAGCAGGATTGCTGTTTACAAGCACAGTTTCTATTCCTTCTTCTTTGATAGCTTTACAAGCTTGAGTACCGGAATAATCAAATTCTGCTGCCTGCCCTATAATAATAGGTCCAGAACCAATTATCATAACTTTCTTTAAACTTTTATCTAAAGCCATTTTATTCCCTCCAACATTTTGAATTTATAATTTCTATTTTAATTCATTAGCTCAATAAATTTATCAAACAAATATCCTGTATCAGTAGGTCCTGGTGCACCTTCTGGATGGAACTGTACAGAAAATACTGGGAGCTCTTTATGTCTCATACCTTCAACAGTATTATCATTTAAATTTATATGTGTAATAATCATACCCTTGTCCTTAACACTTTCAGCATCAACAGCATAGCCATGATTTTGAGATGTTATATAAGCCTTGTCTTTATCGATATCATAAACTCCATGATTTCCGCCTCTATGTCCAAATTTCATCTTATAAGTATCTCCGCCTACAGCTAGTGCAATAATCTGATGGCCTAAGCATATTCCAAAAGTAGGAACCTTTTTTATGATTTTTGATACATTGTCAATAGCTTTACTTACTACTTTAGGATCTCCAGGTCCATTACTTAAAAATACTCCCTGTGGATTTATACTCATTATATCTTCATAAGATGCATCATAAGGGAAAATAGTAATATCACAATCTCTAGATTTAAGATTGTTGATGATGTTTGACTTAGCGCCAAAATCAAGAAGTGCTACTTTCGAACCATTACCTTTGATATGAATAATTTCTTTTGTGCTTACTTCTTTAACAGAATAAACTAAAACATCATTATTTTGAAGATAAGCTTTTAGTTCATCCTCAGAAAGCTGTTCATTAGAAATTACACATTTTAATGTTCCATTATTTCGAATCTTTTTTGTAAGCCTTCTAGTATCAATGTCCCACACTCCAATAACTCCCATTTTTTCAAGCAGCGAGCTAAGTTTTTCTTCACTCATATAATTTGAAGGTGTCTCTGAAATTGACTTAACCACAAAACCTCGAGCATAAATATTAGATGACTCATTTTCTTTACTGTTCACTCCATAGTTTCCTATAAGAGGATAGGTCATATTAATAATCTGTCCAGCATAAGAAGGATCTGTTAAAATCTCTTGATATCCTGTCATAGAAGTATTAAATACAAGTTCTCCAACTGCAGTTCCTATCTTACCAAAGCCTTTGCCTTTGTAAATAGTGCCATCCTCCATATATAGTATTCCATCCATTAATAAAACCTCCATACATTATATTAAATTTTATAAAAAAATGTATAAATAAACCTTTATACATTTTGTCATTTATCAACCAAGTTTATCTTACTATTAATTTTATGCATTATTATAAATTATTTTTTTATATTTATACATAAATAATTTATATTTATACATAGGATATCATACTTAAAAATAACTGTCAACTATATTTGATGAACTTTGGTTTGGAATATTTTTTCATATGAAGATATAAATACAATTTTATTAAGAATAATTACTAATTTGTTCTTAATGTATTTAATATTTAAAATAAATTAGTAAAAAAATTTATTGAAAACGTTTACTTGTTCTTTCATTTTTCTCTAAAATTCGCTAAAATATAGTTAATGATTTTGAAATGTACTATCCTCGGTCACAAAGTTCCACTAAATTTCTAAAAAAGCTTCTCTCTGCTATAATTTATAAATTTAGTGGAACTAAATATTGCCGATGAAAGTATACTTAATTAATATATTTATTTTTAATTATTTAAATTTTGCTTTAATACATTTAATTCCTCTTATATCTAATAATGAAAGGCGGATTAACTAAATGAACTTAAGGAAATTATTTAGTTTGCAAAAATCAATAGATACACACATGCAAATAAGTTATGACTTAGTAGGAAAATCTTTTCCCACTGAAAAGATACTAAATTTGCAAGTTAACATAGCAAATTTAGCAGCTGAAACTGGTTGTTATAAATATTGGGAAGTTAAAAGTTCGGAAAATAAAAATGAACTTCTTGATAAATATAATGAATGCCTTTGTTCAATATTAAGTATTGGTTTAGATAAAGATTTTTCTGATATTGATGATATATCATTTACACCATTAAATACTGATATAACAAATCAGTTTATAAATTTAAGTATTGATATAAATGACTTTATTGTCTGTTCTTCTAAAGATCATTATTCTACACTTTTTGAAGATTTTTTAAGCTTAGGTGCTAGTTTTCATTTTACAGAAGATGAAATTGAATATGTTTATGAAAAAAAATTTAAATTTAAAGGAAATTTAACTATAGTGCTGAATTAATTTTTACTTTTTACTAGTATACTATCCTTAATCACATTGGAACTTTGTGAATGAGGATAATATATTTTAGTGATTTGGTTACACTAAATATTAATTATTAAAATTTATATTAAATATTTAGGAGGAATCAATCACTAATGGGAATTATATTTTCTATAATTGCAGGAATATGTATGAGTCTTCAAGGAGTTTTTAATACAAGGCTCAGTGAAAAAATTGGAGATTGGGAAACTAGTGCTATAGTTCAAGGATCCGGTCTATTATTAACACTATTAATTTTACTTTTTTTTGGCAATGGTCACTTTAGTAACATTAAACATGTCAATAAACTCTACCTTTCAGGAGGACTATTGGGAGTAATCATAGTATTTACTGTTATGAAAGGTATGTCTTCACTTGGTCCAGGTTACGCTGTAGGAATTATATTAATTTCACAACTTATAGTTGCTGCCTTAATTGATATTTTTGGCATATTTGGAACAAGTAAAATTAACTTTCATTATACTCAAGTTATTGGTATAATATTAATGATAATTGGAGTTATTGTTTTTAAATATAAAAAATAAATCTTATAAGGAGTTAATAATGAATACACCAAAAGCATTTAAATGTATTGGATATATAAATGAATTAAACAAAAGAAATTTCAAATTATATTTTAAGCCCTTAAAATCTCCTAAATTTGAAGATATTATAGAAAACTCTATTCATTGGGTAGGTCATGCAACTACAATTATTAATATTTTTGGTAAAATAATCATAACTGATCCTGTATTAACTAAAAGATTAGGTCACCTTAAACGCCTTGTAGAACCATCTATAGACTTGTCCTCATTTCATGCAGACTATATTCTTTTGTCTCATGGCCATATGGATCACTTAAATTATTATACATTAAAAAGATTAAATAAGGATTGCACTATAATAGTTCCAAAAAAATTTAAAAGAGGTATTTCTAGTTTAGGTTTTTCAAAAGTAGTAGAATTAGGTTCTGATGACAACTATACTGATGATAACTTAAATATAAATGTTTTCAGAGCTAATCATGATGGTAAAAGGCTTCCATTTCAAAAATATTGTGAAAGCAATTCTTATCTAATCACTCGTAAATCTAAAAAGGTGTTTTTTGCTGGAGATACTGCATTTACTGATATTTATACAGGTATACAGGCAGATGCTGCTATTATGCCCGTAGGCTGTTATAAACCTGATGAGTTTCAAGAAATGCACTGTACTCCTGAACAAAGCTTTAAAATGTTTAAAATGATGAAAGTCAGAACTATGATTCCCGTTCACTATAAAACTTTTGTACTAGCACAAGATAACGATAAGGATACTACAGACCGTCTTAATAAGATTAATGATGGTTCTATAAAAATTATTGATGTTGGACAAACTGTATCAATATAAAGACATAAAAATGGTCTTAAGAGTAGTAGAAGTAGTAAGGTTGAAAAGCGAAAAAGAGGTATCTCAAAGAAACATGTTTGTGTTTTATGTTATATGGACAGAGCTGGAAACCTTATTACTGAACTTCTACGTAAAGAAAGAATGAAACATACGGATTTAGAAAGGCTCTTTAGTGACAGAATTGATGATGAAGTCATCCTTTTTACTGACTTACACAAGAGTTATATTAAGTTCGCGCAAAATTTGTAATAAGAGTAAATTTTCTGTATACTTAATAAGTAAACAATAGTATAATATTACTATATAAAAGTTATATATTTTGAGGAAGGGTTATGATTTATGAAATTTATAAAAAAAATACCTTCTACAGATAAAGAGTTGAAAAATAAACTATTATCTAATGGATGGAATAAACTAAAAGAGCCATCTAATTTAGGCATAGCGACTTTACTGTCAGTACCGTTTATGTTCATAAATGGGATTATTTCTATGGTTATTATATTTTATTTATACCCTCCATTAAAAGAACTTTTGAATAGTAATCAGGGTTTCAGTATTACATTTAAAATAAATTTATTTACTTTACTATACATTATTGTTTTTTTTGTATTTATGATAATACATGAATTTCTCCACGCTTGCTTTATACCTAATATGCTAAAATCAGATAAAGTTTATTGGGGAATTAATGGTTTTTTCGGATTTGTTTATACTACTGAAATAATTAAAAGGAATAGATTTTTAATTATTTCAATCATGCCTTTCTTTTTGCTATCGATTATTTTTCCCTTTATACTTAATGTTTTAGGATGCTTAAATGGGTTCACTATATTTCTATGTTTAATAAATGCTATGGGTTCATGTGTTGATTGTTTAAATATATGTATTGTGGCAACCCAAGTTCCAAGTGGTTCATATATTGTGAATAACGGATTAGAAACTTATTTTAAGTAGTATATTAGAATAATTATGGTTAATTGGAAGAAACTTATTTTTAAAAATTTAGTGAAACTTTGCCATCAAACATAGTATATTTTATTTTTTTGATTATATATTTTATTATATATAATATATTTAAATAGTAAGTAATATTTAGGAGAAAAGTATGGCTCTTTTTAAAAGTAAGCTGGAACTTAACTTGCAAATTGCTATTAAAAATAAACACTATAAAAATTATCGAGTACTAATATATTATAAAGCTTTAAAAGATAATATCGAAAAAAAAATAAAGTCTTATAAAGGTAATCTGTTTCGCTCTATTTCCTCTGCAAATTGTATTTGTGCTTCATTAAGCTCAACATCAATTGAAAGATTAACAGAATATCCTGAAATAAGTTATATAACCTTTGATAATTATGCAATTTTATCCGGAAGCAGTACTTTAGCCGCAAACGGCATTAGCTTTAGATCAACTAATAAATATACAGGTAAAGGCATTGGAATTGGCATAGTAGATTCAGGTACTTATCCTCACAGTGATTTAATTAGTCAAAATAATAAGATTTATGGGTTTTTAGATCTTATAAATAATTATAAGTATCCTTATGATGACAATGGTCATGGTACCTTCATTAGTGGTATTATATGCGGAAGTGGTGCTTTATCAAAAGGTATGTATAAAGGTGTAGCCGAGAACAGCCATATATATTCCATAAAAACTTTTAATAGTATTGGAAGAGCTTATATTTCAGATATATTATATGCTATAGAAATACTTATAGATAAATCAGAAGAATTTAACATAAAAATCATCTGCCTGCCTTTTGAGCTTATTGATATAGATTATTTTATATTATCACTTTTTTCAAAACTATTTAACTTAGCTGTTGAAAAAGGAATAACTATTGTAGTGCCTTCTGGTAACTGCGGCAACGCTGAAGGTTCCTTAAGAGGAATAGCTGCTTTAGAAAATTGTATAACTGTATCTGGTCTTGATACTACTAATACCAGCAAGCCCTATGAGTATTCTTCCGGAGGTATTTTTAATAAACTAGAAAAGCCTAATTTAAGTGCTGCATGTGTTGATATTTGTTCTTTAAACTCAAACATAAAGTTTATTTCTGAAAGAAATGGATGCAAAATATATCCCCCTGCTTTAGATAAACCTTATACTTATTATTCAGGCACCTCTTGTGCTGCAGCCTTTATTGCAGGAGTATGTGCTTTATTATATGAAAAAAATCATGAACTTGACTTTAAAAATACTTTGTCATTATTAAAAGCCTCCTGCAGGTCTTTAGATTTAAATAAGACTCTTCAAGGATCAGGAGTTATTGATATTTCTAAGCTTATTATTTAGAAATAAACTGATAAGAGAATTTTCCTAGATTGCTTATGGAAAGTTCTCATTTTTAATTTCTATTAATATTCTACTTTAGATAATCTACAGGGTTTACAGCCTTTCCATTCAGTCTTACTTCAAAGTGAACATGAGGACCAGTACTATCACCAGTACTGCCAACTTTAGCAATTTCATCACCAGTCTTTACACTTTGCCCCTCTTTAACCTCTAGTTTACTTGCATGACCATATAATGTTTGAATGCCATCTGCATGATCAATCTTAACTAAGTTTCCATAGCCATCTTCCCATCCTGCAAAACTAACAGTTCCATCCATAGCCGCACAAATAGGGTTACCATTATTAGCTGCAATATCTATTCCCTCATGCATCCTTCCCCATCTCATTCCAAATGCTGAAGATATATCTCCTTTAGAAGGCATTGTAAGAAATGCTTCCTTTGCTGTTGTTGGATTTTTATTTTCTTCTATTACTTTGTCATGCGGTTCTGTTACTACTTGCTTACTTAGTACTTTATAAGCTGCAATTGTATCATTATTTATAGTAGGTTGTTTTTTAACAATCTTTGCTATGCTTTTTTCATTTGTATACACATTATCTTTTCTATTATATAAACACAGACTTACTGTTACTATAGTCAGTATAATTACTGAAATGTTTATAATTAATTTTCTATTAGTAATATGTTTCATTGGTTATCATCTCCTTAAGTGCACTTTCTTACTATACCCAAAATTTCAAATTTTATAACAAACATCACAAAATTAATAATTTATTAATATATTTTGCATGTAGCATATTTACTTGAGTAAAATTGTTTTTATTGATATAATTTATTGAAGCTGAATTATTAAGACTTACTAAAAATACAGAAAGGGTATGATATCATGAGTACTTTCATGTTTAAAAATAAAACCCCAGAATACACAGCAGTTAGTAACATTTTTATAGATAAATATATGCCAAAAGCACGAGGGGAATTTGTTAAAGTATATTTATTAGGTCTCAAATACTGTATGTCTGGTGAACCTGGAGTCAGTTCATCTATGCTTGCAAGTGCACTTCACCTTTTAGAAACAGATGTTATGAATGCATTAAACTATTGGAGTGATGAAAATGTCATTAAAATGACTTCATTAGATAGCATGAAAAACTATACTATTGAATTTTTAGATTTAAAGGATTGTGCTGATGAAAAATCTGAAAATGTTAATCTGCTTCATGAACTCAATAACAACTCTACAAAAGACATGTTTGAAGAAATACAAATGCTTATAGGCAGACCACTATCTTCTAAAGAAATGACTACATATATATCTTGGCAGAAAGATTACAGCTTTCCTCCAGAACTTATACTTTTACTTATCCAATATTGTGTATCCAAAGGAAAATCTGATTATAGATATATAGAAAAAATTGCTTTAGCTTGGTTTGATTCCAAAATATCAACAATTGATGATGCTCAATCTTATATAAAACGTCATGAAGACAAATGGATTAAAATAGGCAAAATCCTAAATTACCTTGGAATAAAAGATGGTGAAGTAATGAAACCTCAAGAAGAGATGCTGGACAAATGGATTAACACTTATAAATTTTCACTTGATGTTATATTTAAGGCTTGTGATGTTTGCTTTGAAAGAATAAGTAAATCTGATTTTAAATATATTGATGGTATTCTTAATAGTTGGTTTAAGGAAGGCATAAAAACCCTTGAGGACGTTACCAAAAGGGATGTTAAAAAAAGTACTTATAAAAAACCTTATAATAATTATAAACAAACATCTAAGGACAACTTTAATAACTTTGAACAAAGAACTTATGATTATAATGATTTAGAAAAAAAATTATTAGGCTGGGAGAAGAAAGATGAGTAATAGTTATCAAGCTGAAGTTTTAAAGATTTATGAAGAAATAAGAAACTATGAAACTCAAGCATTAAACAGGAGAAAAACTGAGATTAAAGAAAAAATTCCTGAAATATTTAATATCGAACGTAAAATAGGCAGCCTTTGCGTTGAACTTTCTATTTCAGCATTTAAAGATTTAGTAAATAGAGAAGAACACTTAAAAAATCTTAGAACATCTATAACAGAGTTAAGAGCTAAAAAGGGTGAATTATTATTTGTAAATAATTATCCAGTTGATTATCTAGATTTACATTACAGATGTCTAAAATGTAAAGATACAGGATTTATTGGTACTGAAAAATGCAGCTGTTATAATAAAATATTAGTTACCATTCATTATAAAAACTCTGATTTAAAAGAATTGACTAAAGAAAATAATTTTGATAATTTTGATATTTCCCTTTTTTCATCAAAAAAAGAAGGTGATATGATTGAGAGTCCACGAAGAAACATGGAAAAGAATTTATCACGTTCTATTGAATTTTTAAAAAACTTTAAAAATTCAAAAATTAATATGCTTTTTTATGGGAACTCTGGTACAGGCAAAACTTTTTTATCTAATTGCATTGCAAAGGATTTATTAGATAAAGGATATCTTGTCGTTTATAGAACTGCTGAGAGTTTAATACAAAATCTAAAACAAATACGTTTTGAAGGCAGTTCCTCTTTAGAAAATCTTCTTATAAATTGTGATTTGCTAATTATTGATGATTTAGGAACTGAACAATTAAGTGACTTTTCAAAAACTGAAATTTTCAATTTAATAAATAAAAAACTTCTTAAAGGTAAAAGTATGCTTATTTCAACAAATTTTATTTTAGAGGAACTTGTTAAAATCTATTCTGAAAGAATTTCTTCAAGATTACTTGGTAATTTTATACTTTGCAAATTTTATGGTGATGATATAAGGATAAAGAAAAATCTTAACAGAAAAAAATAAAACTCGTCCAGTTAAAACTTAATATCAATACATCAGCGGTGGACATTAACGCATCTAAGCAGCAAAGATGAACTTTCACTTATAGATGTGGAAGTTTTGAAATTAGATTATTATATTTTTAAGGAGTGATGTATTCATGAAAAAACTGGTATCTATATTCTTATCATTAGCATTAATAATTTTACAGATAAATGTTGTTACGGTTTTTGCAGATACTACTAGTGGAGATTATACATATTCTGTATCTAATTCTACTGCTGTAATTACAGGTTATAAAGGTTCAGGAAGAAATGTAACCATTCCAAGCAAGATTGATGGATATACAGTAGCAGGCATTGGTGATAATGCGTTTTGTGGTTGTAGTTGTTTAACAAGCATAACAATTCCAAACAGTGTTACGCTAACTTATTTATTTCGTAAGCATGAAAAAATTACCGTATGGACACATAAATATTTTCTTGATAAACTAAATCCAGCAGAAATGTTGTAAGAACTTTCTGCTGGATTATATTATTTATTAGTCATTATGAAGTTTTTTATTTTGAAGCCTTACATCTTGAGGTATCTCTTTAGACCAAGGTATATATTTTAATAGCGTATCTCTATCTTTATTTTCTAAATTACATAGCATATCCATTAAATATACTAAATATTTTTCAATTATTAAGCCATTCGCTTTTGCCGTTTTGATTATGCTATAAATTATCGAACTGGATTTAGCTCCTTTGGATGTATTACAAAAAAGCCAATTTTTACGCCCTATAACAAATGGTTTTATTGCTCTTTCAGAAGCTTATCTATTTCTAAAGAACCATCTGTTAATAGTAATCTAAAACTTTATAGAAGTTTTTGACTATATTCTAAAGCTTGACCTAATGGGACTTTTGGGCAATGCATTTTTTACTTTTTTCCATTAACAGGTTCACTCCTTTTGATTTTCTTATCTGTTATTTTATCTTAAGCATTTTCCCTTGTTAAGGCGTCTATTTTTTGACGCTTATTTTATTTCTTCAGAAGTAGATGTTATAATAGCTTTACTTAAATTAACTAAAACATTATAACATACTAAATATTATAATAACTGCAAAACAAACAAAACATACTGGATTGTTAGAACTAAAAATGGTTCAAATATCCTTTCCTTTTAACGTACCAATTTCAAAAATACTAATTTATCACTAACATCCAAAAGCCATTAGTACCAAAAATTATTGAAATTGAGTAAAGCTTTTAATGATTTCACATTTTTAAAACTTTCAGTTAATTATTTTAAACTATATTATATATTGTAAATTTTACATACCAATGATAAACTTAAATATAACTTATTTTTTGTTTTTAATTTTGCTAAACACATTTTTATTCTTTTCTATTTTATATAATCTTACAACCGCACTGTTTTCTATATAAAAGCAAAATTGAGAATAAAAATAAAACATATTGGGGGGGATAAAATGGAGCAATAAAAAGTTAGTTTAGTTGTTATAATTCTTACATTAATCATATTAACAATTTAAATAGATATCAAAATAAATCAGCTATTTAATTTTCGCAAAAATCGCAAAACCATCAATATTTTACTCGATTAAATAGCGATTTACTAATTGAATCTATATAAATAATGACTAGCAATCTATTTCATTAAGATTCTAGCATAACTATTAGACAAGACTTTAATATTTATGTAAACACTAATTCATATGTAATTTAAATTAATAATATTTTAAGGGAGATGTATTTAATGAAAAAACTGGTTTCTATATTTTTATCATTAGTTTTAATAATTTTACAGATAGATGTTGTTACAGCTTTTGCAGATACTACTAGTGGAGATTATAAATATTCTGTATCTGGTTCTAATGCTACAATTACAGGTTATACAGGTTCAGGAAAAAATATAACCATTCCAAACAAGATTGATGGATATACAGTAACAAGCATTGGTAAAGATGCGTTTTATAATTGCAATAGTTTAACAGGCATAACAATTCCAAGTAGTGTTACAAGTATTGGTGATTCTGCGTTTATATGGTGTAGTAGTTTAACAAGTATAACAATTCCAAGCAGTGTTACAAGCATTGGTAGCTCTGCGTTTGCTCGTTGTTATGACTTAACAGGTATAACAATTCCAAGCAGTGTTACAAGCATTGGTGATGGCGCATTTGATATGTGTGGTAGTTTAACAAGCGTAACAATTCCAAGCAGTGTTACAAGCATTGGTAATGATGCGTTTTGGAATTGTACAAAATTAATTACAATAGATGTGAATGCTCAAAATGCAGTATATTCTAGTTTGGATGGAGTACTTTATAATAAATTAAAAACAACGTTAATAACTTATCCAAATGGAAAAATAAATTCAACATTTGTTATACCAAGTAGTGTTACAAGCATTGGTGATTATGGGTTTGCATATTCTTTTAATTTAACAAGCATAACAATACCAAGTAGTGTTACAAGCATTGGTAATGATGCGTTTTGCAATTGTAATAGTTTAATAAGCATAACAATACCAAGCAGTGTTACAAGTATTGGTGAAGAAGCGTTTTGTCTTTGTAATAGTTTAACAAGCATAACAATTCCAAGCAATGTTACAAGCATTGGTGAAGCTGCATTTGAAAATTGTAGTAGTTTAACAAGCATAACAATTCCAAGCAGTGTTACAAGCATTGGTGATTATACGTTTTGGAAATGTAGTAGTTTAACAAGCATAATAATCCCAATCAGTGTTACAAGTATTGGTAAAGATGTGTTTTATGATTGTCCATCAAACCTTGTAATTTATTATCATAACACAGCAATAGGTTTTACCAATCCATGGCGTGGATTTAAAACAGTAGCATGTAATATAGTATCCTATAATGGAAACGGAAACACAGCAGGATTAGTACCAGTTGATAATAATATATATACGCAGGGAACTAAAGCGACAATACTTAAAAACACTGGCAATCTTGTAAGAACGGGATATACTTTTGCAGGATGGAACACAGCAGCTAATGGAAGTGGAACAAGCTATCCAGCAGGTTCAATTGTATCAATGAATGGAGCAGATATAACACTATATGCTCAGTGGATAGCAATATCTCAATCAATATCACCATCATCAGGAACATTTATAAAAACTGCACCAGCTGATTTAACAGCAGTTATCACAGCACCAAATAAAGTAGCAAATCCAATTATAGGAGTTTATAATGGAACTACTAAATTAGTTGCAGGTGCTAATGAATCAGTAGTACCTACTTCTACAGGATATACTTTAACATTATATAAATCATATTTATCTAAATTAACAGTTAATACACCTATTACAATTAAATTTAAAGATGGATCTACATTAACATATACTGTTGTTTTAGGTGCAACTATATC
>JAUZPN010000058.1 GCA_030705885.1 Bacillota bacterium
AAAGAGAAGGAAACCCACTGTTTACAGGAGGTTGCTTCTCTTTATTCTTTTACAAGTGTCGAAAACGGGATTATACTAACGTACGTTAGTTTTGTCAATGGATAATAATAATTGTATTAAAACCAAATATAAAAACAATACACATAAAAACATGTTTTATTAATGAATTTATGTGTATTGTTTTTATATAAATTTTTCTTAAATATCATACTTAAAGTTGAAATTTTTCAATGTCTTCTGCAGTTTATTCGCCATTTCTGCAAGAGTTTGGCTTGATGCTGCTACTTCTTCAATTGAAATTAAATGTTCTTGAGTTATAGCAGATACTGAATCTGTTTGTTCCTCAATATTTTTACTGATATTTGTTATATTCTCAACCGATGTTACTATTTCCTGACTACCAGAATAAATTCGTTCAAATTTTTGATTAATATCTTTTATTTCTTCAGATATTGTATTAATATGATTATGAATATTTTCAAATGAAACACCTGCCTCATTTATCAGATTCATACCAACTTTAACTTCATAGGTACTATCTTTCATAGAATTTACAGCTTCTTCAGTATCATGCTGAATTTCTACTATAAGATTGGTAATTTGCATTGTAGCTTCATGTGACTGTTCAGCCAATTTTCTTACTTCATCAGCAACTACTGCAAAACCTTGACCTTGATTTCCGGCTCGTGCAGCTTCAATTGCAGCATTAAGTGCAAGTAAATTTGTTTGTTCAGCAATTTCAGAGATTGTATCTATAATTTTGCCAATTTCTTTTGAACGATTTCCTAATTTTGAAACTATTTCAGAACATTTATTTACTGAACTTTCAATAGTATTTATTTGTTTTATAGCAATTCCTATTGCATTTGTTCCATCTTGAGCAGCGTCTGATGTTTTCTGTGAATTATTAGCTGCATTTTTTGAATTGACTAATATTTGATCAATACTTTGTGATATTTCAATAACTGTTTCTAAAGTATTATCAACTGATTTCTTTTGTTGTGATACATTTTGTAAAACATTGGTAATCAGTGAAGTAATGTTTTTATATGCATCTGAAGAATGTTCTGAACTACCCATTAAATTTTCAGAAGATAGAGTTACCTGAGTAGAAAGTTCATTGACTAACTTAACTAGGTCATACAAATTATGCGTCATCTTACCAAATGCTTTTCCTAACAAACCAATTTCGTCATTTGTTATTATATTTAAATCTTTAACAACAATATTTCCTTCTGAAATTTCAAGGGCTTTCTGGGTAATATCTTTAATTGGATCAGTAAGTTTCTTACTCATATATAGACTAAATCCAATAGCTAATCCAATAGCAATAACTAGTTCGCAAATATAATAAATACTTTGTTTTGTTAACGACTTTTGGAAGACAGCATCTTTTACGGCAACTTGTTTATCTATATCATCAATATAGTTACCTGTACCAATTACCCAATGCCAGGGCTTAAATTCTAAAGAATACCCTCGCTTTGGAAATTCCTTGCCGTTTGGATCACTTGCTTTAGTAAACCAATAGTCAGAATATCCACCGCCATTTGCTGCCTTATTAATAATATCTTTAATATAATAGTTTCCTTTATTATCTTTTGAATTCATTCGTTGAGTTCCTACAAGTTTAGGATTTGAACCATGAAAAACATTAACTCCTTCTGTAGTATCTCCCCAGTAATACCCTTGTCCATTATCACCATATCTTAGCTGTGTCATAATTGCTGCAGCTTGAGCTTTTGCTTGAGCTTCTGTTAATTTTCCTTGCAATTGAAGCTGATATATTGAATTTATTGTGCTGATGGCTTGTTGTGTTACGAATCTAATATTATCATCATAACCCTTAAGTAAATTTTGTTTATATTCAAGTATGGAAGATTGCGTGTTTTTTATTGTAGTATAGAGATTTATACCTGAACTTAGTAAAATAAATAAAATAATAGATCCTGTGAAGCTGAGAATAAATTTTTGCTTTAATTTCATAAAAAGTCATCTCCCTTTTGTAAAAATGTTAAAAATAATTATAATATATTTATAATTACAATTATAAATATATTATAATATTTATTTAAAAAATTACAATCGTTTTCAAATAATATTTAATTATTATCTCAGTATAATATTTTACTTATAACAAATACTTATATTGGTGATGTTAGATGATTAATAATAACAATTCAGCTAAAAATTTATATGATAATTTTGAAAAGAATTTTTCTGAGCTTGACTACACATTTAGTGATTGTCCTGATATTATTAGGAGAAGAGTTGCATTTGATTCAGGAGCAAAAGGATGTTTCTTTTATGTTCAAGGTTTATGTGATGCTAATCTTATGCAGAGGGATGTTATTATGCCCATACTTAAGTTAGAAAAAATAGATACTAATGAATTAAAGTATATTTCTAGTAAAATTCCTGTGGGACAATTAACTTTTCCCGTAAAATTTGATGCTTTAATAAAAGACATATTGTCTGGAAATGTAGTTTTTATTTGTGATGGATTGAACTGTGCAATTTCATTTGCACTTAGAAAATATGAAAAAAGAGTAATTGATGAGCCTAAAGGCGAAAAAAATATAAGAGGCAACCATGATGGTTTTATTGAAGATTTAGAAACAAATATGGCTATTCTTAGAAGAAAAATCAAGAATCCCAATCTGAAATTTAAAAATTTTACTATTGGTGCTGCTTCTAATCAAACGGTTTCTATAGCATATCTTGATAATGTTGCTAATCCAAACTTATTGAAGACACTTTGTGATAAAATTAGTAATGTAGATTATGATTGTTTTATTGGGATTGGTTATTTAGAACAACTTATGATAGATCATCCCAAGTCTATCTTTCCACAGTATTTATCGACAGAGCGGCCAGATAAAGCTGTTGCAGGGCTTTTGGAAGGAAGATTTGTTTTGATGCTTCAAGAAACGTCGTTTGTACTCATACTTCCAGTTACTTTTTTTTCGTTTATCCAAACAACTGATGATCATACAGTTAATTGGATAGGAGGAACTTACTTAGTTATGTTAAGACTTATGGCAATATTTGTAACATTATTTGTTCCAAGTACATATATTGCAATACTTACTTTTCATTACTATATGATACCACTATCTTTGTTAGTGCCTATTGCACAGTCTAGAGCAAAGGTACCTTTTCCTCCTGTAGTTGAAGCTTTTCTAATAGAATTTATAATTGAAATGATTAGAGAGGCTTCAATCAGGCTTCCTACGTTTATCACTTCTTCTATAAGTATTGTTGGAGGTTTAGTAATAGGTCAGGCTGCTGTGCAGGCTGGAATTGTAAGTGACCTCATGATAATAACCATAGGAGCAGCAGCTATTGCAGGCTTTACTATACCTACTTATGATATGGGAATTTCTTTTAGGTTATTTAAATATTTCACCATGATAACTTCGTCAATATTTGGTGTTATTGGTGTTGTAGTTCCTGCAATGCTTTTATTATCTCACCTATTAGTTTTAGATTCTCTTGGAGAGCCATATTTTCAGCCTATAGAACCATTCAAGTTTAGGGATTTAAAAGATACATTAATAAGAGCGCCTCTTAAATATTTAAAGAAAAGGCCAGATATAGCAAAACCTCTTGATAAGGAAAGGGGTAATGGAAATGGATAATAGGGAAAATCAGATTACATCTAGACAGTTGATGGGAATTTTGCTTTCTATTCAATTAGGCATAGGAATGCTTACATTACCTGCTGATTTATCAGTAGTTTCAGGTCATGATGGATGGATACCAGTATTGCTTTATGGAATAATATTAACTGCTGTAATAGCCTTAATGATGAAGCTTCTGAATAGGTATGATAATCAATCAATATTTGAAATAAATAAGTATATATATGGAAAGTATATTGGTTGGATATTTAATCTTTTAATAATTGCGTATTTTTGGTATTCATCATGTCTGTCTTTTAGAATTTATATAAATATATTACATGTTCAAGTGTTAAGAACTACACCTTCATTAATATTGGATATCTTTATAATATTACCAATTTATTATTTAACATGGAACGGGTTAAAATATGTATCTAGGATTACTTTTTTAATATATATATCTTTAGCTTTTTTTCTTATTTTGTTTGTGCTTGTTTTAAAAGATATTAGACTTACATTTTTAATGCCAGTTGGTGAATGTGGACTGGAGGGGATAAAGGCTGGTATTAAACCATGTGTTTTTGCATACCTTGGGTATGAGCTGATACCAATTATATATCCAGAAATTACAAATAAACAAAAGGCTATGAAATATAGTTTATTTTCCAATATAATTGTTACTTTATTTTTTTTGATGCTTGTTTTAGTTACTACATCTTTCTTTGGAGAGGAAATGCTCAAAAAAAGTATGTATCCAATAATTAAGCTTTCAAGATCATATAAAGCCATTGTTATTGACAGAATAGATTTATTATTTATAGTTTTTTGGCTGGTTAGTCAGTCGATAGCGTTTACGGCATACTTTTCTGTGACTTATTACAGCATGCATAAAATATTAAAGTTTACAAGAAAAACTTTATATTTAATTGTATTTACTATAATAACAATACTTTTAAGCAATATACCAAAAAGTAATTCTCAGCTTACTATTTATAATGATATTATGACAGTATCTGGATTTTCATTTACTATATTATTGATTGTAAGTTACTTCTTTTCCTTTATACGAAAAAAAGGAGTGAGGTGAATTGTATAAAAAAGTAAAGATAATAATAGTAGTTTTTATCTTTATTCCATTTTTATTTTGCGGGTGTTGGGATCAAAAACCAATAAATGAATGTGGATTTATTACAATGTTAGGTATTGAATGTTCAAATTCTGGAGAAGTTAATGTTACTTATGGAGTACCTGCTAATGATCCTACAACAAAAGCAAAAACTGAAATAATAAATACATCAGCTAATTTATTAAGAATAGCAAGAGAAAAATTAAAGATGCAGTCTGCTAAAAACATAGAAGCTGGTAAAATTCAATTCTTTATGTTTTCTAAAGAAACTGCAGCATCATTACCTATTGAAAATGTAAATGAAGTTTTTGAAAGGGATCCTGCAAATCCAATTCTTGCTTGGGTAATAGTTGTTGATGGCAGTCCTAAAGATCTATTTAATAAATGCTTAAAATATAAAGATAAACCACTTCCTAGTATATATATAACAAAGCTTATAGAAAGGTGTGCTTCTTGTGCATATGTACCTGAAACAATGGTTTATAATTATGATATTAATAACTATGCTAAAGGTATAGATAATATAGCTCCATATGTAAGATATGATTCTAAAGCTGTTGAAGGTGCTGGTTCAGCCATATTTTCAAGTGGTAAAATGGTTGGAACTATAAATACACAAGAAACAGGTATTTTAACAGCTATGATGAAAACTTTAAAAGGTAAGAAGTTTACATATTTTTGTGGAGGTATTGATGATGATACTGATAAACCTATACATGGATTAGCTATTCAACTTAATCAAAAAAGTAAAAAAATTAACATTTCAATTAAGAATAACAAGCCTATAGTGGATATCTATATAGAATTATATGGTTATGTGGATGAATATAAATGGGATAATTTAAAGGATGAAAAAAAAATTAAAAAATTAAATAAATATGTTCAACAAGATATACAAATTAATAGTCAAAAGGTACTAAATAAACTTCAGAATATGGATAGTGATCCTATTGGAATTGGTGATATAGTAAGAGCCAAATATAATGATTACTGGAGAAAAGTTAAATGGCATGAAGCATATAAAAATGCAGAAATAACTTCTCATGTTAAATTTAATATAATACAGCATGGTGCTGTACAATGAACTTAAATGCAAAATATACTATCCTCGGTTACAAAGTTCCACTAAATTTCTAAAAGAAGCTTATCTCCGCTATCATTTATAAATTAAGTGGAACTAAATGTGACGAGGAAAGTATAACTAGGGTGATAAAAAATGAAAAAAATAGTAAAAATGAAAATATTATTTTTAATCATAATTCCCATTACTTTTTCAGGATGCTGGGATCAAGCGCCGGTACAGAGCACAGGTTATATGACAATAGTGGGCATAGAGTCATCACCTCTCGGTGAAATGAAAGTTACATATGCAATGCCAGTAATTGATCCAACTGCTAAAGCTAGGGGAGAACTCATAGATACTGAAGCACCATTAACTAGAGAAGCAAGAGAAAATAGTAATAGAAGAGCCGGAAAGTTAATGTTAGCAGGTAAAATACAGTTAGTTTTTTTTTCAGAGGAAATAGCAGAGAAAGGTGTTATATCTCAAATTAATTCAATATTTGAAAGGGATCCTTCAGATCCAATTCTTGCGTGGAATGTAGTAGTTGATGGAAGCCCAAGAGATTTTATACATGGAGTTGAGGCTCTTCAAGATAAACCTAGACCGTCTACTTATTTAAATGCACTTCTTGAACGGGCAGTTTCAGATGGATTCACTATTGATAGTAGAGTATTTCACTATGATATAATAGACATGGCACCAGGGATAGATAATGTTGTTCCTCTCATAAAACTTAATTCAAAAGCTGCAGAAGTTAAAGGTTCTGCTTTATTTTCAAGCGGGAAAATGGTTGGAACTATAAATACAAGAGAAAGCGGCCTTTTGGCAGCTATGATGAAAACACTAAAAGGTAAAAAATATACCTATGAAGTAAGCGATATCAATGATGAAGATAATGAAAAACCTATACATGGATTAGCTGTTTTACTTATTCAAAAAAGCAACAAGATCAACGTTTCTATAAAAGATAATAAGGTGATAGTTAACATTGATTTAAAATTTAATGGTACTGTAGATGATTATAAGTTTGACGGCTTGAGTGATGAGGATAAGATAAAAGAGTTAAATAAACATATTGAATTGCAAATTCAAAGTGATTGTCAAAAACTTATTGAGCACTTACAAAGTTTAGAAAGCGATCCTATTGGTATAGGAGATATTGTAAGGGCCAAATATAATGGATATTGGAAAAGATGCAATTGGCATGAAGCGTACAAGAATGCTGCTATAAATGTTCATGTTAAATTTAATATAGTTCAATATGGAGCAATTAAGTAAGGAGAAATGTTATTGGATATATAGCATTAAAGGAAATACAAAAATAAATATTTGATAAAGACAACAGCAAAAATATAATATCAGACAAAAAAACTCTTGACAAAAAAAAAATAATTGCTAAAATAAAGTTAGCACTCAACATTAATGAGTGCTAACAAAAATATATCGCTATATAATTAAAGATAAGATTTATACTATTATCGATCACAAAGTTTCACTAAATTTCTAAAAGAAGCTTCTCTGTGATATCATTTATTAATTAAGTGGAACTAAATGTGACTGAGGAAAGTATAAAACAATATAGATTTCAAAACAACCGCACATGCTAATTTAAGTGTGGTTTAATTATATTATATTTTTAATGAAAGGAAATGATAAAATGCCAATGAAAGAATTTCAAGCAGAATCTAAAAGATTATTGGATTTAATGATTCATTCAATTTACACAAATAAGGAAATATTTTTAAGGGAGCTTATTTCAAATGCTAGTGATGCTATTGATAAAAGCTATTACAAATCTTTAGTTGATAATAATATAAGTTTTAATAAGGATGATTTTTATATTAGAATCACACCTGATAAGGAAAATAGGACTATTACTATTACTGATACAGGTGTAGGTATGACAAAAGAGGAAATGGAAAATAATCTTGGAACTATAGCTAAAAGTGGTTCTTTAGCATTTAAAAATGAAAATGAAGCTAAAGAGGGTGTAGACATTATAGGCCAATTTGGTGTTGGCTTTTACTCAGCTTTTATGGTTTCAGATTTAGTAACAGTAATAAGCCGTTCAGTTGACTCAAATGAAGCCTTTAAATGGGAGTCAAAGGGTACTGAGGGTTATGAGATTGAACCTGCAAATAAAGAAACAGCAGGAACTGAAATTATTTTGAAAATTAAAGAAAGTTCTGAAGATGAGAATTTTGATGATTACTTAGATGAGTATAGATTAAGATCTTTGATTAAAAAATATTCTGATTTTATAAAATATCCAATTAAGATGATGGTTAAGAAAAGCAAGCTCAAAGAGGGCAGCGATAAGGACTATGAAGACTATTTTGAAGATGAAACTTTAAATAGTATGGTTCCTATTTGGAGAAAGAATAAGAATGAATTAAAGAGTGAAGATTATGAGCAGTTCTATATGGAAAAGCATTTTGGATATGGAAAACCGCTTAAATATATACATGCAAGTGTAGAAGGATTAGCAAGCTATACTACAATACTGTTTGTTCCGGATAAACCTCCATATGATTTTTATACAAAAGAATATGAAAAAGGCTTAGAACTTTATTCTAATGGTGTCCTTATTATGGAAAAGTGTTCAGATTTACTTCCTGATTATTTCAGCTTTGTACAAGGATTAGTTGATTCTGCTGATATTTCACTTAATATTTCAAGAGAACTTCTTCAACAGGACAGACAGCTTAAGTTTATTGCTAAAAAAATAAAGGAAAAAATTAAAAGCGAACTTGAACTTATGCTTAAAAATGATCGTGACAAGTATGATGAATTCTTTAAAAACTTTGGAAGACAGCTTAAATATGGTGTTTATTCTGAATTTGGAAGTAATAAAGATGTGCTTCAGGATTTAATAATGTTCTATTCATCTACAGAGAAAAAACTTGTAAGCCTTGATGAGTATGTTTCAAGAATGAAAGAGGATCAGAAGTATATATATTATGCAGCTGGCGATAGCGTAGATAAAATTGAAAAGCTTCCTCAAACTGAAACAATTAAAGATAAAGGCTATGAAATATTATACTTTACTGAGGACATAGATGAATTTGCAATTAGAATGGTTATGAAGTATAAAGAAAAAGAATTTAAAAATGTTTCAAGCGGAGATTTAGGCTTTGAAGCTGATGAAAAGGAAAGTAAACAGCAGACAGAAGAAAATAAAGACCTGTTTAATTTCATAAAGGAATCACTTAATGGTAAAGTAAAGGATGTTAAAGCATCAAATAGATTAAAGAGCCATCCTGTCTGCCTTACTAATGAAGGAGAACTTTCTATTGAAATGGAAAAAGTACTTAATACTATGCCAAACGGCGAAAGCGTTAAAGCTGACAAGGTTCTAGAAATAAATACGAACCATGAAATATTTAAAACTGTAAAAAATGCATTTGAAAGCGACAAAGATAAACTTAAAGTTATATCAAACTTATTGTATAATCAAGCATTATTAATTGAAGGTCTTTCTATTGAAGATCCTGTACAGTATGCAAATGATGTTTGCAGTTTAATTGTTTAAGTTTTTATAAAAATATAAGCGGTAATAACTAATTATTAGAAATTAGCTATTACCGCTTATATTATTTAAATTTTACATCTAAATACACATACTTTACTTTTTCCGATAATTTCATTATACTCAATAAAACCATTATTTTCTTGAAAATCTTCAATAGGATAATTGTTTTTAAGAATAAATGAAAAAACATCAGGACTAAACAAAATATCAAAGTTATTAATTTGAATGTCAGGAAGCTTTCTGAAAAAATGTTCCTTAAATTTGCTCCTGTCATTATCATAAATAAAAACAGAATAAGCATCATCATTTTTTATAAGAACATACCAGCTTTTGATTCTCATAATATCAATATAATCAATAGAATTCTCAGTAACCAATTTGGTTAGGCTAGGAGAATTTACTATAGTAAAATAGTTTTTGATGCTTTGATGAAAATTATCTTTATTAATTCCTGGTATATCAGAAAAATTAATAATTATATTGTGCATTGCTTGACCAACTTTATAAAGAACAGTAACTGAATTTGTGTCCTTGTACCAAATTTGGTCAGTATCTAAGTAAAATAATGAACCTTTTATATTTTTGTCATCATAGCTTGGATAAACATAAGGTAAATATTTATCATATTTTACTACATATAATTGAACATCTGAAAATTCTTTAACAGTAACAATATATGGGTCACCTGTGACATCTTTTTCAATGATGACAATTTTTCCGTATGACAGCTTATAAACATTTGCTGATTTATCAGAAGATATCATACATGTTTTATCAAGGCCTAGATAATTTTCTAGATTGATAATTCGGGTATTTTTGTTTTTTACATTATCAAAAAAGTCATTAGTTTCTTCAGCTTTTTTATAAAGATTTGATGTAATGGTTTTCTTGATTTTTGAAGAAGCACTAAACAAGGATGTTTTTCCATTCTGAAATTTTTCTTTAATGGATTTAAATGAGTCCTCTTTTTGAGAAACAATATTTTCTCCAGTTACAATGTCACTGGAAATCTCAGTATCTTTCATAATATCCCTCCATAATAATAATATAAAATAATTACACATACTATTATACTTATTATAGAATAATTCACTTAAAAAAGCTATTCATTAAAGTAATATTTTTTGAAAAATTTTGAACATATTTATAAAAGATTATTACAACAGTATAAATATATATCGTTATTGTATTATTATGCTAAAAAATAATAATATATTGTAATTAATTTATTATAATGATATAATTGTGTAAAATAATACATAGGAGTGGTAAGCATGATAATCTGGGGTTGGGGAAGAGTAACAAAAAAAGTTATAGGAGTAGTATTTAATAATACATGTAAATACTGCAATACAACAGGTGGCTGGAAGTTATGTTTGATAAGGACATGGTTTACATTGTTTTTTATTCCTATAATACCATATAAGAAAGTATATGCTATTTGCTGCCCTAATTGTGGAAGTTATATTAATCTTACAGAAGACGAATTTTTAAAATTAAAGTATGATATACAAAATGCTAGGTTAAGCAGTACATCACAAAATGAAAATCAAAATACTCACATAATATAAGTAAATTATTTACAAATAGGAATCTTATTTAAAAAGGCATTCTTAATATACTATCTTCACTCACAAAGCTGCACTAAATTTTTAAAAGAAGCTTATCTTTGCTGAAATTTATAAATTTAGTGTAACCAAAAGTGACAAGAATAGTATATTTGAGTGCTTTTATTATTTTCAATATACTATCCTCAATCACAAAGTTCCAATAAATTTATAAAAGAAGCTTTTCTTCTCTATCATTCACAAATTAATTGGAACTAAATGTGATGAGGAAAGTATAAATAAAAATTTTTATATTTCTATGAAAAAGCATAAAAAGTACTTGACAAATGACTCAGATATTATTAAAATGATATTAACAAAAAGATATTAACAATACAAAATAAAAATATATTAAGTTCAGTCATAAGTTTAATCAATTGCTAAAAAAGTTTTTACCATTATTTATAAATTAAATAAAACTAAATATGAAGAGAAAAGTATAGATTAATAATTAAATTTCTTCAAATTGAAAGGAAGTATTATTATGAAAATATTAATTGTTGTAGATATGCAAAATGATTTTATTGATGGAGCTTTAGGAAGTAAATCTGCTGAATCAATAGTAAATAATGTAGCTAATAAAATAGCTGAATACAAAAATGCAAAGTTTCCAGTTATATTTACAAGGGATACACATAAAGAGGAATACCTTACAACACAGGAAGGCAGAAATCTTCCAATTGAGCATTGTATTTTTAATACAGGAGGCTGGAATATAAGCAGCAATCTTGATACAAAAAATTCAGAAATTATTGATAAACCAGCATTTGGTTCATTAGAGTTATCAAAAGCTGTTTCTAAGTATAAAGATATTGAAGAGATAGAACTTGTAGGACTTTGTACAGATATATGTGTAATATCAAATTCAATAATATTAAAAGCAGCTTTTCCAGAAGTTAAAATTACTGTTGATGCTTCATGCTGTGCAGGAGTTACACCTGAGAGCCATAAAAATGCATTAAATGCAATGAAAATGTGTCAGATAAATATTGAAAATGAGGAGGTATAGAAAATGCTTAAGGTAAATGGAAAACAATTTATTTCAGAATATTTTCCTGATGGAACATTAAGACTAAAATTAGAAGAAAAAAGCCGACATGCTGATATTGAGTGGCTTTATGAGAATAATGAAGAAATGATTGTTTTATACTTTATAACAAATCATTTACGCAGAGTAAATAAAGTGAAAACTTTAAATCTTATTATGCCATATATTCCAAATGCAAGAATGGACAGGGTAAAAAAATCTCATGAAGTATTTACATTAAAGTACTTTATAGAATTTATCAACTCACTTAAGTTTGAAAATGTTTATGTAAGGGATGCACACTCAAATGTTTCGCTTGCATTAATTGATAATGTAGTAAGCGAAGATATAACATCTAAAATTAAAAAATTAGCAGATGACCTGCTTAAGGATGATGATATTGTATTTTTTCCAGATGAAGGTTCCTGCAAAAGGTATTTTGACATTATAAATAAAAAGTGTGCATTTGGAATTAAAAAAAGAGATTGGAGAACTGGTGAAATTCAAGGACTTGATATTAATGGCGATATTCCAAAGGTACCATTTAATGCTTTAATAATTGATGATATATGTTCTTATGGAGGTACATTTTATTATTCAGCAAAGAAATTAAAGGAATTGGGTGCAGATAAAATATGGCTTTATATAACGCACTGCGAAGACAGTGTTTTAAAAGGAGATTTAATAAAAAGCGGTTTAGTTGAAAAAATCTATACTACAAAAAGTATACTGACTATAAAACATGATCTTATTGAAGAAATTTAGAACTGTAAAATTATTAATTAAAATATCCTTAAACATAAAATTTTCGAAGGAAGCTTTGCTTCATTGAAATTAGAACTAAATGTGTTTTGGGAAAGTATTGAAAGGGGATTATTAATATGAAAACACCACCATTATTATTATGTGATTTTTATAAAACAGTACACAGTGAGCAGTATCCAAAGAGGTTAACAAAACTTGTATCTTACTTAACACCTCGTATGACAAGACTTGTAAATGAGGATAAGCTCATAATGTTTGGACTTCAATCATTTATAAAGGAATATCTTATTGATTATTTTAATGAAAACTTTTTTAGCAAAACAAAAGAAGAAGTACTAAATGAGTATAATAGAGTTCTATCTTATACTTTAGGCAAAGGTACTTATAAGGACGAAAAAGTAGGTCAGTTATATGATTTAGGTTATCTGCCTCTTGAAATAAAGGCAGCAGCAGAGGGTACAAGGATTCCTATAAAAGTTCCTATGATTGAAATAAGCAATACTCATCCTAATTTTGCATGGCTTGTAAATTCTATAGAAACCATTATGAGCTGCTCCTTGTGGCATCCAATGATTTCAGCAAATGTAGGTTATAAGTACAGACAAATAGTTAATAAATACTATGATATAAGTGTTGAGGACAATATTCCTCGTGCCAGAGCTTTAGGTGATTTTAGCATGAGAGGACAGGAAAGCTTAGAAAGTGCAACTAGAAGCAGTGCCGCATTCTGCCTTTCATTTTTAAATACTGCTACAGTGCCTGCAATAACTTTCTTAGAGAATTATTACAACTGTGACTGTACAAAAGAACCTGTAGCCTTTGGTGCCATCAGTACAGAACATTCTGTAATGTGCAGCAATGCAGTAGTTGATGGAGATGAAGCATCAATGCTTAGACGTCTTTTAAATGAAATATATCCAAATAACTCTTTCTCTATGGTAAGTGACAGCTATGATTACTGGAATATGGTGGACAATATTTTGGTTGAATGTAAAGAAGATATCTTAAAGCATAATGGTGCACTCCTTGTTCGTGGTGACAGCGGAGATCCTGTCCAGATTGTAACAGAAACTGTATTCAGACTTTGGAACATTTTTAAAGGAACAACTAATTCTAAAGGTTACAAAGTATTAGATCCTCATGTAAAAGCTATTTACGGAGACAGCATTACACCTCAAAGAGCAGAACAAATTTTTGAAATACTAATCAAAAACGGCTTTGCCTGCAATAATGTTTCACTAGGTGTCGGCAGCTTTTCCATGCAGTGTCTGGAGCAGGATGGTGAATATAAACCATTTACTAGAGATACATTTGGCATAGCAGTAAAAGCAACTTATGGAGAGATAGCAGAATCAGACTTGGAAGGCAGCTTAACATCAAATGACAGCAGCATTACTGTAAAGCCTCTTATGATATTTAAAAACCCTAAAACCGATACAGGTAATTTTAAAAAATCTCAAAAAGGTCTTTGTCGTGTATACCATGATGAAAATGGTGAAATCACTTATGAGGACGGCTTTGATAGAAATACCTTCCCTAAAGATAAAGAAAACTTATTGGAATCTGTATTCAAGGATGGTAAAATGATTAAAGAATATTCGATTTTTGATATTAGAGAGAAACTTTATACAGGCAAGTTTTAATGGCAGCTAAAAATTCAAAGCTTAGAGAGTTTTCCTGAGATGGGAACAAGGAGAATAAATAAAATGGCTGATATAAAATATGAAATTAAAGAAACTATAGGATCACTTTCAGAATCATCAAAAGGCTGGAAAAAGGAACTAAATCTAATTTCTTGGAATGATAAAGAACCTAAATATGATTTGAGAGATTGGGATTCTGAACATAAGAAAATGGGCAAAGGCGTTACTTTATCATTTGAAGAACTGAAAAAACTTAAAGAGATACTTAATCAAATGAAATTATAAATTTTATATTTTTGGATAAACTATTAGATTAAAAATGTATTGTAACTAGTGTTTTATCCATTTGATATACTTTCCTCGGTCACATTTAGTTCTACTTAATTTATAAATGATAGCGGAGAGAAGCTTCTTTTAGAAATTTAGTGGAACTTTGTGACCAAGGATAGTATAACTGTTATTTATGATATGAAAAGAGCCTTGTTTCTGCATAAAAATAGAAATAAGGCTTTATAAATATTATCTTGATATTTATATTGATTATCCAAAAAGTCTTAGATATCTTTCTGCGAGTTTAATTGTACCATCCATCCAGCCAATGCTAAGTTCTGCGACGGGACTTGATTCTTTATGACTTCCCAGCCATGCTGTTAGCTGAAGCCTGCGCATCATGATAAATGTATCAATTTCCTCGAAATCTGTATCTGAAAGAGGAAGCACTTTTCTATATCCGCAAAGCCATGAATTTACTAGCTTTGGAACTATTGCTTTTTCTTCGATAAAGCTGAGTGCAGAAGCAAGGTCATGAAGATGCCATCCAAAGCCGGAATCATCGAAATCAATAACTTTTATTTGTTCGCCATCAATGAGAAGATTTGCAAGTCTTAGGTCTGCATGAATGAGACCATAGTTGTCTTTATTTTTACCATACTTATTAAGACGTTTTTCAATTATATTAGTAACTTTTGTAATCATAATTTTTGTTTCATGTGTCATGTCAGGAAAGTCTTCCCACCTGCCCCAAGCTGCATTATTACCAATAATCGTGTCATAATTCCAATCTATACGTACAAGTTTTGATGCTCCGTTCCACATTTTAGTTTGCAGGTGAAGATATGCTGTAGCTTCACCAAGGTATTCGAATTGTTTTATCATTTGTTCTTCATTGTTATGGTCAGGTGTTTCGCCTTTTAGGTATTCACTGATAATACAAAAATAATCTTTTCCATCTGTACCTTTTACTATTTGTACAATGTCGCCATTTAAACCTCTAATAGGATTGGCAACGATTAGTGGTGTATATTCATTTATCTGTTCAAGCCATTTAATTTCTGAATTCAGTTCATCTATCGTATGATATCCAGGTCTACTTATTCTGAGTACTCCATCTTTTTGTCCAGTTTCTATATTCTTAATCATATAAGTTGCATTTTCTGATAAAACAATTAAACTTGCTTCATCTATATCCTGCCACCCATACTTTTCTAATGAATCCTTTGCAATCTTATTAAATAGTTCTATATTTTCAAATGCCATATAATTTACTCCTTTTCTTCATAAAGTAAGCATTATAATTGTTTCAAAATATCTTCCTTAGCATCTTTAATTCCATAAGCCATTTTTTCAAGCAGCTCATCGCAATATTCCTTTGTACAAAGAACACCAGGTTTAAATTGAAGTACATGCGGATCAAGCTGTGAGTAAATAGCCCATATCCCATTATTGTAGAGATGCTGCATAACTGAAATAGCACCTTTTTTCCCAGCCAATTCAAGTCCCATTATAGTACCATTTTGTCGTATTCCAATAAATGTGTCTTTATTGTCTTTCATGATATCATTAAGTCCTGCTCTTAAATAGGTTGAGACAAATTCTATGTTTTTCTTTGTTTCTTCTCTTTGGATAATTTCAAATACCTTAAGTGAACATGCACATCCAAGCTCACTTCCTCCAAATGTTGCCATATGAGCACTGCCATCCTGAGTCATCCAATAAGAGGATTTTTCATTAAGAATAACTGCTGATATTGGATAAATACCACCTGAAAAGCCTTTTGATGTAACGATTATATCAGGATTGACATCATATGTTTCTATACACCACATCTTACCGCTTCGCATAAGGCCTGTCTGAACTTCATCAGCAATATAAAGTGATCCATATTTTTCACATAAGTTTTTGACTGCAGGAAGATAACCTTTTTTAGGAAGAGGGAAACCATATGTAGCTGGAATTGTTTCCATGATTACACATGCTGCATCTTCTGACTTAAGTGCTTCTTCCATAGCATCAATATCATTAAATGGAACTTTTATGAATTCTGGTCTTTCAGAATGAAATAATTTGCAATATCTTTCTGCTCCTGCTGCAACTGCAAGTCCAGTGTGACCATGATAGCAGTTTTCAATACTGATAACCTTTTTCCTTCCAGTTGCTGACCTTGCACATTTCAAAGCAAGATCAATTACTTCGCCTCCGCTTGAACCATATATTACATGTTTCATACCTTCAGGTGATGCTTTAATAACAATTTCTGCAAGAGTTGCTTTGAGTGGTGATGGAAAATGGTGATTACCAATATCAACATATTTTGTTGCTTCAATTAATGCTTCAATTACCTCAGGATTTCTATGACCCAAACTATATGTGCCGCCATTTATATGGACATCCATTAACTTTTTGCCATCCATATCCCAGAAATAATAACCTTCCCTTTTACCAATTAAAAGATCAATTTTTAAATCTAGCCATTCCTGCGTTTTTCCACTGTTCCAATATTCTATTGATTTTTTAAAGACTTCTTCTTTTGTCGTGTTTTCAAAAATTTCTTTTACCAGCATAACTATTACCTCCATCTAATATTGTTAATAATATACTAGCATATATCATAAAATTCCGATAAATTCCTAAAAGAAGCTTCTCTATGCTATCATTTATAAATTAAGTGGAAATAAATGTGACATATGAAAGTATACTTATTCATCTTTATATTTTTCTTTCAGCATGCGTTGATATTCTATCGGTGCATAACCTGTTTTTTTCTTAAAATTTTTCGTGAAATATTCAGGATTATTATAGCCCACAATATTTGCTACATCGTATATTCGTATATTATTGTCACGCAGCAAAACTTTTGCTCTATCCATTTTTACTTCAATCATATAATCAATAAAACTCATTCCAGTTATTTTTTTAAAAATGTGGC
>JAUZPN010000059.1 GCA_030705885.1 Bacillota bacterium
ATAAGTTCTCTTAGATTTATCTGGTGGTAATGACATGAAGGTAACACCCGTACCCATACCGAACACGAAGGTTAAGCTTCATAGTGCTGATGGTACTGCAGGGGAAGCTCTGTGGGAGAGTAAGTCGCTGCCAGGTCATATTAAGGTTTACTAGCTCAGTTGGTAGAGCACATGACTTTTAATCATGGTGTCCGGGGTTCAATTCCCCGGTAAGCCACCAAGACATCTAATTTTAGATGTCTTTTTTTATGCATTTAATTGTCTGCAAAGATTAATAATATCATCATCAGTTTCTGACATTAATTTTTCAGCTAAGAGTTTTAAAAAGTGAATATTAATTTGGCTGGCATCATCTATATCATTATTGCCAATGTCAAGTTCCACTTGAAATCTATAATAACGCTTTGAATCATGCTTAGGCTTTAATAATTGTTTGAGCTGATAATCAACAGTATCATTAATACCATCAAAAACAACTCCTAAAATTGGACGAGCCCATCTTGCTAATCCCCAATCTATAGTATTGTTATATAAAATTGGACGAGTATGTTCACCTGTACCTAAAGATACTAAAAGAATATCATCATTTTTTTGAAAAATTGACTTTGCTTCTGCATAAGCACACATGGAAGGATTATTAGCAAAAACAGCTCCATCAATTAAAGCAATATAGGATAATTCAGAATTTAAATTAATTTTAGCAGGTTCAAAGTAAGTAGGTGCAGCTGAAGTTGCTCTTGCTGCATCTCTCATTAGAAAATCTTCATTTTTTTTACTAATATCTTTTGCATAAAAGCTCTTAAAAAACCAAGGTTTTCGCTGTTCTATTTCGTAGCTTGGAATAATAACATTAGTTAATGCTTCTGAAAGACGGGTTTCATTAAAATATTTCTTTAAAACAGATTCTATTCCTGCTGAAGGATATTTTTCCTCTAATAATCCATCAGCAGATTCGATTTTATGCCAAATAGTGTTTGAAAAGATGTTGTTACCTTCTATTTCGTATAACTTTATTAATTCTTTAGCAGAATATGCAGGATTACCTTTTCCATTAGGCTTAACAAGTCCAAGTGCAAGAATCCCTCCTGTAGATGTACCAGCTATAATGTCAAAAAGTTTTGATATTGGCTTACCAGTACGCTTTTCAATTTCAGATAAAATCATAGCTGGTATTATTCCACGTATGCCACCGCCATCAATTGATAATATTTTAATCAATATAATCGTCCCCTTGATAATTATTTTATAATAAAAATAGATAATATGAAAGATAATATGAATGTACTATAATAATTATATATCTTTGTTATTGAAATTATTGCTTAAAAGGAGAGTTTTTAATGAAAAAAGAATTTATATTTGTATCTGATTTTGATGGTACCCTTACTGAAAAGGACTTTTATAAGATAATAACAGATGAATATTTAAAAGATAAATACACACAATTATATAAAGATTGGAGAAATAAAAAAATAACAGACGTTGATTATTTAGGATTTGTTTTTAAAAATATAAACAGAAATGAAGAAGAGATAAATCAAGATATAATGAAAATTTCTCTTGATCCTTTTGCAGTTAATTTTATTAAAAATATTAAGAATGCTGGAGGAGATTTTGTTGTTGTAAGCGCTGGAACGAGCTATTATATTGATAAAGTTTTTAAACAGAGTGGTATTGAAGGAGTAACAGTATATTCTAATAAGGGTGAATATAAAGATAATGGTATTCATTTTCAGATAGATGATAAAAGTGATTTTTATTCTAATGTTTATGGTATTGATAAGTCAAAAATAGTTCAGAAATTAAAGCAAGATTATAAAAAAGTTTTTTATGCTGGAGACAGCGAACCTGATCTTAATGCAGCACTTATTGCTGATGTAGTTTTTGCTAGAGGCAGTCTTATTCAGATGCTTAGATTAAAGAATAAGGAATTTATAGAATTTAAAAGTTTTGATGAAATATGGTGTAAGGTACAAGAATATTTAAAGAGGTGGGAATATGAAAGGATTAACTCATAAAATAGCAATTCCATCTATATTAGAGATAGGAAAAGGAAATATAAAGAATGTAGGTAATTTAATAAAAAAGAGTATGATTAAAAAGGTATTATTATTTTTTGGTGAAGGTATTTATGAATTGTTTGGAGAAGATATAAAGCATTCATTAAAAGATGCTGAAATTGAAATACTTGATATTACAGAGATATCAGATATAAATTTTGATGATATTGCAGCTAAAGCATTTGAAATACCAGTTAGTATTGATGCATTAATAGCAGTAGGTGGTGGTAAGGTAATTGATGCTGTTAAGTATATGAGCTTTTTAATTAAAATGCCATTTATAAGTATACCTACGTCTACATCAAATGATGGATTTTCTAGTTCTGGAGCTTCACTTTTACTTAAAGGCAAAAGAGTTTCTTTACCAGCCAAAACACCTTATGGGGTTATTGCTGATATTGATGTGATAAAAGGTGCACCTGAAAAATTTATATACTCAGGTATTGGTGATTTAGTATCAAATATTACAGCTTTATATGACTGGAAGTTTGAAGAAGACAATAATAAAGCTATTATTGACGACTTTGCAGTTATGATATCCAAAAAAGCAGTGAATAGTTTTGTTAGGACAGAGTTTAAAACTATTAAAGATGATTTATTTTTAAAGGAACTAGTAGAATCCTTGACAATGAATGGTATTGCCATGGAGATAGCAGGAAACAGTTCACCAGCAAGTGGCTCAGAGCATTTGATTTCTCATGCTTTAGATAAGCTGCTTCAAGTACCTCAGCTTCATGGTATACAGGTTGGAATTGGTTCTTATATAATGGCAAATGTACAAAAGCATAGAGTAGAACGAATTAGAAAGGTATTTAGTGAAACTGGATTTTTCGAATATGTTAGTACATTAAATATGAAAAAAGAAGATTTTAAAAAATCGATAGAAATTGCTCCATCAATAAAACCTAACAGATATACATATATTCATATTGAAGAAAATAGGGAAGCAGCTAAAAAAGTTATTGATGAAGATTCAATTTTATCTAAAATACTTTTGTAAAGATTTTATACTATTAGAAAATAAGTGGAACTTTGTACCTAAGGATAGTATAATGAATAAGGGGTGGTATCATGAGTATAAATAAGTTAAAAGAAATAATTAGTAATTCAAATAATATAGTGTTTTTCGGAGGTGCAGGAGTATCAACCGAATCTGGAATACCTGATTTTAGAAGCAGTAATGGTTTATTTAATCAAAAACTTAATCAAACATTTACTCCTGAACAGTTAGTTTCTCATACTTTTTTTATAAGGTATCCTGAAGATTTTTTTGACTTTTATAGAGATAAACTTATATATCAGGATGCTAAACCTAATGATGCACATATATCGTTAGCTAAACTTGAGAATATGGGAAAGTTAAAAGCTGTAGTTACTCAAAATATTGATGGATTGCACCAAATAGCTGGGTCTAAAAATGTTTATGAGCTTCATGGTTCAGTTCACAGAAATTATTGTATGAAGTGTCATGCATTTTATGATGTTAACTTCATAGTTAACTCAAAAGGTGTACCTAAATGTACTAAGTGTGGAGGAACAGTTAAACCAGATGTAGTTTTATATGAGGAGAGTTTGAATGAAGATACTATTGATGGTGCTGTCAATGCTATTTCTAAAGCAGATACTTTAATTATAGGAGGAACTTCGCTTATGGTATATCCTGCATCAGGGCTGATTCAATATTTTAAAGGAAAGCACTTAGTATTAATTAATAAGTCTTCTACTTCATATGATAATTTAGCAGAAGTCGTTATAAATGAAAATATTGGAGAAACTTTGAGAAAGGTTTTAGAGTGATAAATATGAAATATCTTAAATATTTACTGATTTTTATACCTATCAGCATAGTATGTAAAATATTAAAAGTTAATGAGGTTTGTATATTTTTTATTTCAGCAGTATCTATAATACCTCTTGCTGGTATAATGGGTGAGGCAACTGAAGAAATTTCTGCATATTCAGGTCCAAGAATAGGCGGATTTTTAAATGCTACCTTTGGTAATGCAACAGAACTGATAATATCGTTTTTTGCATTAAAGGAAGGACTATTTGATGTTGTTAAGGCTTCTATAGTTGGATCTGTAATAGGAAACATACTTCTAGTACTTGGAGCGAGTATGCTGATTGGCGGGATAAAGTATAAAACACAAAAGTTCAATAAAAATGTAATTAATGTGTCTTCAAGTATGCTCCTTTTTGCTGTAATAGGATTAAGTGTTCCTGCCATATTTACACATACTGTTCAAGCTAAGCTTTTGAACACATCAAAATATGAAAGGTTAAGTATTGAAGTTGCAATTATTATGATTGTTATTTATATACTTGGACTTGTATTTTCATTTTACACACATAAAGATCTATATGGCTCTGAACATAAGAAGGAAGCAAATGAGCCAAAATGGAGTATGAAGTTTTCAATTGCTGTTCTTGTACTTGCAACAATAGGTATTGCAATAGAAAGTGAGCTCCTTGTAGGTGCAGTGGAACCTGTAACAAAAACATTAGGGCTAAGTGAATTTTTCGTTGGAATAATATTAATTCCAATAGTAGGAAATGCAGCAGAGCACACTACAGCTGTTATGATGGCACTTAAAAATGAAATGGATGTAGCAGTGGAAATTGCTATAGGATCAAGTCTTCAAATTATACTTTTTGTTGCACCTGTATTAATATTTTTAAGTCTCCTTTTTAAGCCTATGAGCATAGTATTTAATGAATTCGAACTTATATCTTTAATAGTTTCAGTGCTTATTGCAAATAAGGTTGCGAGTGATGGAGAGTCAAACTGGCTTGAAGGTGTGCAGCTTATTGCAGTTTATTTAATAAATGCCATGGCGTTTTTAATTTTGTAGTGGAATGTCAGCTATATAACTTATATTACTAATCAAATATAAGTTATGTAGCTGACATTTTTAGAATATTAGTATATTTTACTTGAGGAAGCTCTCTCCAAAACTTTACCACTAATTGCATCAACAATAACTATAGTAAACTTATTTTGAGTGGTTATACTACTATTAGTACTTTTTGATAACATACTATAACCTTTTACAGATGCACTAACACCTTGATAGGAGACAATCCAAACAGGAATATCTTCAATTTTTTGTTTAGATTTTAAAATAGGATCTGCATCTATAGCATCTTTAGATATAGCATTTATAGTTATTCCATTATCAGTACATAAATTATATTGAGCAGATATACCTTCTGACATTTTATATAAATCTCCAGTAAAATCATTGGCAATGCTTATAGCATCCTGTTTTGAAATTTTACAACTTGCTGGAGGTCCATCTTTAATAGTTATACCAAGTGGTTTTAAAGTTTCTGCATCAAGAAATTGTTTATCACTAGTTTTGTTTAAATCACTATTATTAGCACTATGACTAATTAAATTAGCATTGTATAATAAAGTACTAACAAAATGTATTGAAACAACTATAAATATAATTATTGCAACTGCATAAGCACATTTGCGTAAATTATATAATCTTGATAGCTTAGTAACTTTACTGCTCCTTTGCATTACTATATCCATTATTTTATCTTTACTACTTGTATAAGAAACATTAGTTAACTCATTTTTTATAATTGCATCTATACTTTTTATATTTTCAAATTTGGCTGAACACTCAACGCAATCATTTAAATGTTTCATAATCTCTTTCGCTTTTTTCTCATTCAGATTACCATCTATAAAGTCTAAAATATATTTTTCATATTCACAAATCATAATTTCACCTCATTAAAATATTCACTTAAATTTTTAATAAGAACTTTTCTGCTTCTATAAAATTTTAATTTTATAGAAGCAGTTGATTTATTAAGTATTTCAGCAATTTGCTCAAAAGAAAAATCTTCAATAATTCTTAATTGTAATATTGCTCTAATATCTGGTTTGAAGGATCGTATTTCTTTTAATATGATTTCTCTTGTTTCACATTTAGTTATATATTCTTCAAATTTATCACCTGGTTCAACATAATTTTGTAATTTAATAGCTTCTAATTTATTTTTCTTTAAATAATTAAGTGTTAAGTTATAACATATTTTGAACATCCATGGTTCAATAGGATATTCAGAATTATATTTATATATATTTTCATATATTTTAACAAAAACATCTTGAGTAAGATCTTCAGCTATACTACGATTATGTACAATGTTGTATATAAAACAATATATTTTCTTTTCATAAAAGGTTACTAAATATTCAAAAGAAACAATATCACCCTTTAGTAATCGTAACTTAACTTCATCATGCATAAAATCCCTCCTCCTAATTTTAATATCTATATAGTAATACAATTATAATCAATTAATAGTATCATATTTCTACAAAAATTTTAAAACCAATTAGCTATTTTTATTGAAAAATAGTTACATAAGAGTATAATATAAGTGAAAACGTTTATTTAATAGTGCAATCAAAAATAAATTGTTTCATTTATATTAATTTTGTGGGGGTAAAAAATGGACAATAAAAAGAAAAAAGTATCTTTTTTATTAGTTCTAACAATGTTTTTTACACTAATTCCAGCTATGTCTTGTTTTGCAGCAACAAATGTTTCTGCTTCCACCAGCCTTACACAAACAACAGGTTCTCTAAACACAGATTCGCTTGTTGTAACACCAACTATATCTACAAATGTAATACCAACTGTTAAAGTAACACCAACCTTGACACCAACACCAGATCCTACTGCTTTTGGAATAGTTGTTATGAAAGGTTCAGGTACTGCAGGTACTACTGTTATAATTCCAATTAGTGTAAAGAATTTACCAGCTGAACACCTTGATGCCTTAAATTTTGTAGTTAAATATGATTCAACTCAACTTGCTTTTGTAGGCGCAAGTAAGGGAGCAATTGTTCCAGCAAATGGAGCAATTTATACTAATGGAAATACTTCAGGAACATTAGGAATTTTATATGCAGATGAATCAAATGATAATACAGGATATATTTCAACTGCAGGAACGCTTGTTAATTTAATATTTACATTAAGTTCAAATGCAACTCCATTAGCATTTAATACTATTACTGCTGAAGCTATATCAGCTGCAACAGCTGCTGTAGATTCATCTGGAAATAATGTTGAAATTTCAAAAATAGTTGTAACTAATTATAATACTTCTATTATTACACCAACACCAACTATATCACCATTACCATTACCAGTATCACCATCATTCGTAACATTTAATAAATTAGCACCAGCTGATATAACAGTAGCTATTACAGATTCATTTAAAGCTACTAACCCAATAGTTTCAGTTTATAATGGATCTGGTAGAGTATTTTCAGGTATTCAACAGCAAATAACAACAACAACAACAGGATATAATGAAAAGTTCTTCAAATCATATTTAAATACATTACCTTTAGGTACAAATATTATTACATTCAAATTTAAGGATGGTGAAACAGAACATTTATATATTAATGTAGTGAAACCTGACATTTTAATACAACCATCATCAGTAACATTTAATAAATTAGCACCAGCTGATATAACAGTAGCTATTACTGATACAAATAAAGTTACTAATCCAATAGTTTCAGTTTATAATGGATCTGGTAGAGTATTTTCAGGTATTCAACAGCAAATAACAACAACAACAACAGGATATAGTGAAAAGTTATTCAAATCATATTTAAATACATTACCTATAGGTACAAATATCATTACATTCAACTTTAAGGATGGTACAAAAGCAACTTTAAATATTAATGTATTAAGTGACTGAAGCATTTTAATTAAGGATGGTTTAACAGAAACATTAACTTAGAGGTGATTTTTTAGATATGTATTTACATCTTAATGTAAAATAAATCTTGTAATGGCAGCCACATAGGCTGCCATTTTAAAATAGTGTTTTAGGTCTGACAGCGTTTGCTAAGGTAATCCAGTGAATTTTCTCCTGCATGGTTACAGCATATTGAGCAGCTTTTCTATATTCTTTTTCTGCACCAAATCTGAGATCTCTTTTTTTAAATTTGCAGCCAAGTATTATTAAATCTGGATTTTCTTTTACTTTTTTCTTTTCAATTATTGCAGAAGCATTAGTTAAAACTTTTGCAGCTAGTTGATGGATATATTCATTTTCAGTATTTATAGATAAAATAATTTGAGATAATTGTTCAATAAGTTTTTCACTAAGTAAATTTTCATCTGACATTAATACTTTTATTAAAACTATTCTAGATTGAGTATATAAGCTGTGATTTACTGGTACAAGATTTAGAGAATTTGCAGAACCTTCTATATTATTTTTCTTCATAAAACATCTAGCTAAACCAAAGCAGGCAGCAGCATTATCAATGTCTGTTTTAGCTGTTTTGTTATAATATTTTATTGCATCATCAAGTAAATTCTGCTTTTCAAAGGCATAGCCTAGTGCTAATTTTGGTGCTGTTTCTCCAGGTATTTCATAATAAACCTTTTCAAATTCATTTTTAGCTGAAGCACCATTGTCTTGTGCTAAAAATAATTTACCTTTATACCAATGAACTCTCCAATCAAATTTATCTTCTAATTCTAATTTTTTTAATATTATTTCAGCTGAAGTAAAATCCTTTGCTAAAATATATGAATCAGCAAGTCTAAACCTTGTTTCTTTAGAATTATCACCATATTTATCAGCAAGATGTTTTAAAAAAGATATTTTTTTAATCTCATCTGTCATTGCAGATAATTTTAATAAATCATTTAAACAAATATCATTTACATCTATTTTTAAAGCTGGAAGAAGAGAAAACTTACATTGTTCAGTATCAGTTATATCTTCTGAATCAATATGCTTATCATAAATAAATATCTGACTCTCAATAGGCTTAGAAACATCATTTAATGATGTTATTTCCCTAAGAACACCATATAATTGATCCATCATTTCATCAGCAGATTGAAATCTTGCATTAATGTCTTTGTGAAGTGCTTTTAATAAAAATTTGTATAACGATTCATTTTTACCTAAAACAGGATGTTTATTAGGAAGCGGAAGGGAATGTTCATATTCACTTTGAAATTTAAAATCCATAATTAATACTGCTAATGTCCTTCCTATAGTATATAAATCTGAAACCTCAACAGGATCATCATAAGCTTCTGGCGCTGTATAACCTGTAGTTCCAAAAATATCACCATTAGAATCACCTATTTTTCTTACACTACCCATATCAATAAGTTTTACATCATCACCCTCAAGCATAATATTATCTGGTTTAAAGTCGCAATATACAAGGCCTTGTGAATGTAAGTAAGAGAAGGCAGGCAATATACCTAATATATATGATACAGCTTCTTCTACAGGCAGAGGACCCCTTTCCATACGAATACTTTTTAAGGTTTTACCTCCTATATATTCCATCACTATAAAGCCTTCACTGTCATACTGAATAAAATCATATATACTTACTATTTTAGGATGTTTTACTGATGCTAAAAACTGCCTTTCTGTAACAGATGCGTCAATGCCATCTCCATTTTTATGATTTAATAAGCCTTTTAGTACTACCCATCTAGAAAGGATAATGTCCCTAGCAAGGTAAATCCAGCCAAGGCCTCCAAAAGATATAGGACCTTTTACTTCAAACCTTCCATTAATAACATCACCAGCTTTTAATGAAGGCTGAAAATTATATTCAGCACCGCATTTTGGACAGAAGCCTGTAGGTCTGTTTACTTTTTCATTACAATTTGGGCAGATTCTCTTTTTTTCAGGTACTTCAGCTGTTGTCATTATTAACTTAATTGGGTCTATAACAGCTTGTTTTGGTAAGGATACTAACCCTCCGCCAAGCTTTTCTCTTTTGATGTAATTACCTGAGGGTCTATTTGATCTGTTGCAGCGTTCAGAGATACCATCTGTAATTAAACTATTATATCTTAGCTCTTGATATCTTTTTTTATCCACAAATTTCACCTCTGATTTTAAAAGATTTACAAATTAATTATTTAATATTTTCATAATAGTTTTCTCGTTCTATTTTAAGCTTATTTAAGCATTCTTTTTCTAATTTAATGGTGCCAATTTTTATAGCTTCTAAATTTTTATAGCATAACTTATTCTTTAATAATTGAAGCCAATCCTCCAAAGATTTTAAAACTTCATCAGATATAATTGGTTTTACGTTTTTTTTATAATTAAATAATTTTGTAGATTGATTAATGGCATTTTGTGATTTTGCTGCTAAGCTGGCTAACTCAGCAAGGAGATTTTCTATTTTATTTAAATGTTGCATCACAAATTTATATTCCTGTTCAAAGGACTTAACATAAACTTTATATTTTTCTAAATTGTATACTAATTTATCTAATTCAATCATACCTTGGAGAGGATCTCTTTCAATTTGTGTAATTTTAGTTATATCAAATAATTGAATTTCTGAAATGCCAAAAGTATTCAACTTAATATTAAGCTTGGTAATTTCAGCCTTTGTACTTATAAGCCGTAATTTATTATACTCTGAAGCTCGTATAATTTGATTTATATTTTTCCTGACATTTTCAAAAGAGTTCTGCATGTATTTAAGCAGTTCGTCCAAAGTTATTTTTTTTTCAATTTTTCCTGAGCTTAATAAGCTTCGGTTATTTATACTAACATATTGGGTTTCAAAAACTATTGAAGGTGATTTTAAAAAATCTCTTACTTCTTTTTCCGTATTGTTAAGAAAGCTTCTCTTTTTGTTTATATTAATTGCTGTGTCTATTGTATCAGATAATAGTGCATAATATTTCCATAGATCATCTAGTTTTTTAATACATTGAAGTGATTTTACCTTAGTAATTCCCATATAACCATTAATTGTGTCCCTAGTCATTGATTTAATAATTTTTACATAGGGATGTTCATATAACTCCATTAAGTTATTGCTTATAATTGTTTGACGTTCCTGCCACTTGCTTATTATGATGTCAATAGGTTCGTCCATTACCATTATATCCTTTCTATAAAAGAGCTAAATCTTACATTCATTAATTCTAGGTTTTAATGATTCAAACGATATAACTAATCAAAGCTAAATCGTATATTCATCGATTCTGGGTTTTAATCCTAGAATAACAAAAATAAACATTAATATTGTAAAAATTATGATTACAATAGGAAACATATTCAATGTTTTATAAGCTGAGGAAATATAATTATTAAAGTTTGTTTGATTTATATCTATAGTATTATCAAGAGATTTATTAAAATTTTTAAAGGCATATTCAGACTGACCTTGTGAAGTTCCAATACACAATGTAACAGCATCATTGTGATTGTTCTCATCTTCAAGAGTGCGAATTTGCTTGTCAATTGTAATATAGTTTTCCCAATCCTGAATTATAGTTTCTTTTAAGGATTTTCGATTCAAAAAAGTTATATTGTTCAAATTGTCAGCTAAGTATCCGCTTTTTGAATTTTCGTTATATAAGCTGAAGGATAGAGTATTAAAATTTATTGTATCAATATTTTGGGTGATACCTGTTTCATGATGAAGCAGGTATAAACTTTCTAGTGTTTTTGAATTGAAAGCTGCATCTTTAGCGTCCCATAAAGAATGAATTGAATCAAAGGAATCCTGCTTAGCTTCATATAAATCAGCTTTTATAGAAGTTAACGAATATATAGAATATGCTGTGCTTATAAGAAATATCAATGTCGCTAGTAATAAACCTAAGTTTAATATTCTATTTGTTTTTTTGTATATATATATCTGAGTCTCTATTAATACAGCAATTATTAAAAATCCCAAACATAAAATAAATGTAGTTTTTATATAAAATTTTTTAGTATAGTTATTATAGATTGAATCAAGTTTGTTTGAATTCATATTAATTAATGATGCACTATCAGGTAATATTTGCTGTTGCATTAATTTGTCAGCATTTGTAAATTCATTAGAAGAAAGAACAGTATCATTAGATACAAAGCAGCCTGCTTTGTATTCATAGACACCTATGTTTGACATTATCGATAATATAAGATTTTGTTGTTTATTATCAAAAGGAGTCTTTTTGCTAATATCTAGAAGTTCAGAATGAATAGTATTCATATTATTACGGTATAAAGTCCAATAACTGGATTCAGTTTTTTCATTTGTAATTACAGCATTTATAGCATTACAATGTGCATAAGCTAATGATGCATTTATTTTTTCTGAAGCTATAATACTGGGTATAATGTTTTCACTAATAGTTTTGACAACATCTCTTGTATGAAAATATACAATAAATGTTGTCAGTGTAGAAGATGCTATACTTATTATACAAAGCACAAGAAGAAAGATTATTTTACTATAAACAGTTTCTTGGCTGGAGAGTTTATAATTCTTTGATTTTTTATTTGAATCAGACATATGAACTATTCACTCCTATCTATACTTTCCTCGTTACATTTAGTTCCAATTAATTTGTAAATGACAGCGAGGTGAAGCTTCTTTTAGAAATTTATTGGAACTTTGTGACCGAGGATAGTCTAGATACAATTTTTAGTTTAGTCCATATTCCAATTTTAAGCTCATCTCCTAGTTTTACAAAAGCAGTAACACCAGGATTAAGGGGTACTCCATTTAATTCTGTACCATTAGCTGAACCTAAATCTAATACAACAAAGGTGCCATCAGATTGCTTAATTAATTTAAGATGCCTGTGTGAAACTCCCGGATCATTGATTTCTATATCAGGATATATATGTTTTGATACAGAATGTCTTCCTATTAAGTTTTCATCTAAATCTAAGGGAAATATTCTATCTTCAGTATCAGGTTTAATTAGACTTTCAATTTTGCAGTTTTCTGCTTTAGCCTTATCTACAGAAATTACAATATTCAGCCTTTTAGAAATTACAATATTCTCTGTACTGATTGAATAACATTTTTGATTGCTTATATTTATGGAATTACTGGGAATAGGATCATCTTGAACTTTTAATGATGCTATCATTTCAGCAGAATCTGTAACTTTATTTTCAAAATCATACCTGCATACTTCACAAAATCTGCTGTTTCTATCTCTTTGTGTGCCACAGTCAGGACAGATATCAAAGCTGTTTATTAAATTATCAGTAGTGGGACATGTTGAACTGAAAACATCAATAAAGCTGGAATCAAAATTTGATTTACCTATAAGTGATCCACATTCAGAACAATAATCAGAATCTGCTGATTGATGACCTTTTGGACATTTATATAACATAATATTTACCCCCTTATTTTACTTTGGTTTTTTTCGAATAGTTCTAGTTGCACCCATATCAAGCTCTAAATCTTCAGATTTTCCTGATTCATATTTAAGTTTTATTGTAAATTGATCTTTATCAACTATATCAATAACTTTCTTAAGACGCGTTGTAACTTCTTCATTATTAGATTCTATTGCAATTTTTGCAGCCTTTTTGAGTAGTATAGTAGCAGTGTCAATATCACCTCTCGCTTTTGATTCAAGACCTTTTTTAATAGAATCAGCCAGCTCTTCCTGGTCTGTATAATGAGCAACTTGTTCATTAATTCTTGAGGTTAAGGAAATATCAGTAGACCAAACAGCAATTATTCTATCTCCATTAATAACTATTTCCTGACCAGATTCAGAATATATTATTTTTGGTCTTCCCGCCATAATTTCGTCTCCTTCATTTTGACCATGAAGCTCAAAAGCAATAAAATAATCTCTAGATTCACTGGTCCAAGCACCTAAAGGAATATCAATATTTCTGTCATCAATTCTCTTAAACAGCTTTGATAAATCAACAATTTCAGGACTCATCTGCTTAACAGATAATATTTTTACACTTTTAGGTGTTTGAATACGAAGCTTAATGTCAGCAATATTTTTTGACATTGCATTAGTAAGAGAATTTTTAAAATGTACAGATAAATTACCAGCATCAGGTACTGCATCAGCTGTTCCTAATAATCTGTTTGCAATCTTTTTTAATTCATCAGGATGCCATGAAGTACCAATACCCCAACAATCACATTGAAATTTACCCTGGCACATAGAAAGTGCATGTTCTAAATAATCATAATCATTGCTATTATTTTCCCCGTCCGTGACAAGTTGTGCATATGTTACTAGACCTTTTTTGCCCCTTATTTGTTCTAATACTGCCAGTAATGCTTTTGACATTTCCGTTCCTCCATTGGCAGTAAGCTTTTTGACAGTTTCATGAGCTCTTTGTTTTGAAGATTCATTAACTGAGCATAAAGGAAAAACTATCTTAACAGAGCTTTGAAAGGTTATTATAGAGAACAAAGTATTTGGTTCAAGCAAGTCAATACATTTGTGTACTGCTATTTTAGCTTTAGCCATTTTTTCATTAATCAGCATAGAACCAGATACATCAAGTAAAATAAAAAAAGCTTTATTTTTATTTTCAATTACAGTACCATCATTTAAACCAGTTACACTTATTATTACATCAATCCGCGAAGCATCCATAGACAAGTGCGGATTATAAAAATTCTCTATTTTAAAATCCATGATTGATGCCTCCTTTCAGTAATTTAGCTGACACTTTTAAGTCCCTCAAGTAGTTTTGCTCTAATGTCCATTAATTGTTGTTCAGCCTGCTGTCGTTTTAGTTTGTTTTCTTCATTAAATTGAATTCCTTTATTGATAGTTTCTAAAATTTTATCAGCAGTTGCTGCAAGGTAAGCTACATCTTCTGCGCCAGTGCCTTGACTTTGTTTTGCCTTAGTGTAAGCAGCATTTAATGAGTCTGCACCAATTGTTCCTATTTGACGAGTTATTTCACGCCTTGCTTCTGTTTCTTTTGAAGCCTCCATTATTTGGTTTAGAGCTGCTACACGAATGACTGCACCTTTTAACCTTGGTATATCAAATAAAATAGTATCCATAATATTTCTTATTTCTATCCTTCCTGATTCTTGGCTTAATCTTATTTGAGGTATAGAAACTATGGAATCAGTATAGGCTATGTTCATTCTAATCAATCTGGCTTCAAATGCATTAATTTGTTCAGCTATATCATGCAGTTGAGTTAAATCAAGAGGATCTTTACTTTTGCTTACAGAAACCTTCTTTATATTAAAATCAGCTCTGGCTTTCATAAGTATTGACTGACCAGCTGCTAGATATATTTCCAGCTCCTTGACATTGTCAATAGTATGAGTTACCAGCTGATCAAGTTTTATGTTATTTGCAGTTAGTTTTCCAATTTCACGCTGTGCTCTGTTTTCAATTTCAGAAAGATGTTTTAAAATTTCTTCATGGTAATCCATAAAATATCTTACTGCAGATAAGTGTTTTCCAAGTAAGGGAAGATTACCAAAAGCATTTGCAAACCAGCTGCTGCCATTAACTTCATCTTTCATTTTAGGCAGATTCATATCTTTTATTTGCTTAGCAAGTTCTAAAGTGATTTCACCTGCTTCTCCAACCTCATATGATTTAATACCTTTCAGCAGTTCATCTAAAAAGCTATTCATACGGCGCTGCTCATTAACACCAAAGCTGGTAACAGCATTGCTGTCTAATACTGTTACAGTTGATGCAATTTCAGCTATTTTTGCTCTTTCATCTTGTGTAAATTTGGTAAAGTTTATTTTTTGTTCATTTGTCAATGCGTTTTTTAGTTCAGGAAGGTTGTTATTATTTTTATCTATTGAAGAAGATGAATCATTTGAAATGGAAATATTTTTCTCCATATTAGTAACACCTCTTAATATTAATGAATATATTAAATACCTTTTTACAGTTTATGCTTGCAAATAAAAAATTTTCATTAAATTATTATATTTTTTTAAAGTTTATATAAGACAAAATTTTAAGTGACAACAGTAAACGATTTTACAGACATTTGAGCATTAGTTTTGTATCATTTAACCATTAAGAATATAATTTTCTTTATAAAGGCAGTAATATATACATGTCAAGATTATTAATTTATTTACTATAATTGTTATTATACATTGACAGGCGAGGTATATAAGTGTACAATATAAATCATATGATACAATATAACAGTACATCAACATTGATTTTTATAAATTTCATTTAAACTTTAAATTTATATTTATATTGTTAAGAAGGGGAGAAAGGTATGAATGTTTTTAGTAAGTATTTATTTCGGTCAGTAACTGAAAAAAAGGGGAGGACACTGCTGCTTTTAATTTCTATTTCAATTAGTGCAGCACTTTTAGTTGCCTCATTAGGTTCCATCAAAGCTTTACTGGGAACTTTAACAACACAGATAAAAGGAAACATTGGTGAATTTAACGTGCAGATATCACCTAGCAAAAATTTAGAAGTACCTTTGTTTGATGCTAAAGATGTGTATGACTCAAAAATTAAAAAAAGCTTCAAGGGTATTAGTTTAGGAGGATATTTAAGCAATGACAGTGAAAAAGAATTTGGCATAACAGGTACTACACTTTCAGATTTTAATAATTTTGGTACAATGAAAATATTGCAAAAAGGTGATTTAGAACCTTTTACAGGCAAAAAGCTTATTATTTCAAAAAAAGCCAGCGATAGTTTGAAA
>JAUZPN010000006.1 GCA_030705885.1 Bacillota bacterium
AGAAAGTGAAAAAGCTGCAAATGAACCTTCCTATGCAGCAATGAAGCTTACTGGAAGTGATACAGAGGAAACAGTTTTACTTCAATATTTTAATATGAAATCAAAGTTAAATATGGTTGCATTGTTCGGTGCAAGAATGGATAATGATAATTATGGTAAAATGATACTTTATAGATTCCCAGCAGATAATTTAGCAGATAGTCCTCTGTTATTTAAACGAAAAGCAAATCAAGATCCAAATATTTCAAAAGAGATATCTTTGTGGAATGGAAATGGTTCACAGCTTGTGTATGGTGATACAATGATTATACCTATAAAAAACTCATTATTATATATAGAACCAGTATATTTAAGAGCAACAGGGGAAAATAGTGTTCCTGAAATGAAGAGGGTAATTGTTTCATATTCAGATAAAATTATAATGGCAAATAACATAGACGATGCTTTGAATCAATTATTTGGTATTGATAATACTGAAGGTCAAAGTGATACAACAGAGACACAGACACAAACACCTGAATTATCACCAACACCAACACCATCAGGTACAAATCAGTCAAGTAATAATCCTTCAGATGTTAAAGCTAAAATCAAGCAGGCGAAGGATTTGTATGATAAAGCGATAGAAGCACAACAAAAGGGCGATTGGGCAACTTATGGAGATTATTTAAAACAGATGTCTTCTATATTAGATGAATTATCAAAGTAATATAATTTGTTTGTACACATACTATCCTCGGTCACAAAGTTTCAATAAATTTCTAAAAGAAGCTTCTCTCCGCTATCATTTATAAATTAAGTGAAACTAAATGTGACCGAGGAAAGTATAGTATCAGGAGGTAATGGTCAATTATGGATTATGATGTTGTTATATTAGGAGGTGGAATCATAGGCTGTGCAACAGCCTATGAACTTTCTAAATATAATTTAAATATTGCACTTATAGAAAAAGATTATGATATTGCTGATAATGTTGCTTTTGTTAACTCTGCTATAGTATTTGATGGAACTGACAGCAGGGATAGTATGACTGCTAAGCTGGAGATTACAGGTAACAAAATGCTCGACGAAATTTCTAAAAAGTTAAATGTACCATTTAAAAGATTTGGTACATTTATAATTGGTGTTACAGAAGAGGATGAAAAAAAGCTTCAATATATATATGATAGATCAAAAAAAATTGGGATAGATGATGTATTCATATTGACAGGTGAAGAAATATATAAAATTGAACCTTCTCTTAAAAAAAACGTTAATCTAAATATAAAAAAAGCGATATATTCAGCTAATACAGGAGTTATATGCCCTTATGATTTAGCACTTGCTTATGGTGAAGTTGCTTTTGATAATGGTGTAAATTTTAAGCTTAATGAAAAGGTATTAAACATTCAAAAAATTAATAGAGGCTACAGGGTAGAAACTAAAAAAAACAAGATTACATGTAAGATAGTAATAGATACAACACCAAGAAATAATAAAGAGGATAATTCAAATACTAATGAAGAAAAAAGTATAAATAATCAAAAGACTAAATATTTTTTAATGGATAAAGAAATTGAAACTAGTCTTTCAAATATTATATTTACTTTAAATAACCAAGATGAAAATATATATAGCTTTCCAATGCTTCAAGGAGGAACCATTTCAGCTGTAAATGCCAATAAAAACATGGATAATAGCGGGGCAATTGCTAAGACAGCTAGTATTTTTAACTGGTTTGTAGAAAACAATATAAACACATTTTATGAGGAAAATTATTATAATAATCAAATATTAATAGATGATAGTCAAGTAGATAAGGGATATATCAAAGTTGAAGTTAAGCATTATGCTGAAGTTACAATGGCACCAGCAATAGCTAAATTAGTTTGTGAAACTGTAGTAGGAAATATTAATTGTAAATTAAAAAGAGATTTTAATGATAAAAGAAGAGAATTTTATAGATTTAGAGAATTGTCAAATGAAAAAATAAATGAAATAATCAAAGAGGACAGCAGATATGGAAAAATAGTTTGTATATGCAATAAGGTAACAGAGGGTGAAATAGTTAATGCTATTAGAAGACCATTAGGAGCTCGTACTGTTGAAGGGGTAAAGAGAAGGACTGGTGTAACACTCGGAAGCTGTCAAGGCTCATATTGTATGTCAAAAATAGTTTCAATATTGTCGAGAGAAACAAATAAAAGTCCTCTTGAAATAGTTAAAGATTCAAAGAAGTCGAGAATTTTATTAAGTAGAATAAAGGAATTTGATGATCTTAATAAATTAAGCATTAGCGAATTAAGCAGAGCTGCTTTTAATGAAAAAGATAATACAAAAGGAATTCTAACTACATTAGTTAGAGTAAAAGGCAGTAAAATAGGAGTTTTACCTGTTAAGAGCAGTATGCCTATTGATAGAAATATGTGGCTACAATGCTCTGAAGCATTAAGCAGAGTTTATGTTGGTTTGCCTATTAAAATAGGGGATGTAATCTGCAAAAATATTTTAAATACAGGTGTGGACATAATATCTGCAAAAAATATGAAAGTAATAAAAGATTAAAAATATATGTTCAGCGGCAAGATTCTATTAGAAAAAAGTTTTTTAAAAAATTTTAAAAAAATATGTTGACATAATACAAATACGTTGATATAATAATACATGTCGCTGGACATGAACGTGGAAAGATGGTCGAGTTGGTTTAAGGCACCGGTCTTGAAAACCGGCGTACGGGTGACCGTACCTAGGGTTCGAATCCCTATCTTTCCGCCATTTAAATACTATGGAGAGGTACTCAAGTGGCTGAAGAGGACGGTTTGCTAAACCGTTAGCAGGGGTAACCCTGGCATGGGTTCAAATCCCATCCTTTCCGCCAATAATTGGAACTTTACAGATTAGCTGTAAAGTTTTTTTGTTGCAAAAAATGTTATAGGCGAACTAAGGTGAAAATTGTTAAAAAGTTTAGTTTTCATTCAAAATGTTGTTGACATTTTTTAAGAAAAGAAGTAGAATTGATGTATAAAAGGTTGTAAGCGTATACATGTTTGCAAACTTTTAAATACCCTTTTGTTTGATACACTAAGTAACAATGTATTAGATGAAGCTGCTTTTAAATTTATTTTTAAAGGGGGAATGTTTATTTATTTGATGCTAATTATAGATATGAATTGTTTTATTAAAATAGTCCATGCCTAATAATTACAAAACGTTTCTCTAAATAAAGTAGTTTTTGTTTAATATAGTATTTTGTAAAAAGACTATTTTTGTTGTACAAGCTTAATGACTTACAAATGCTCTCTAGCCAGTTAAATGTTTTTGTTAATTGGACGTGTTTGTACAGCTATTATTGTTAATATTAATAGAAATTATTTTTACAGTATGTTGTTACAAGGTGTTGAGATATTATATTTCCAGATACAACATCAAAAAATATTTTAAAAATGATATTATTATTTAGACAATTAATCTTTACTTTTTTAATAAGCTTAGCAGCTGATAAAGAAATCATTTCATTTAAGATTATGTATTCATGTATGTTAGATTAAAAAAATTATAATTTATTATTTTGGGAGGTTTTTTAATAATGTACAATAAAAAGAAAAAAGTATCTTGCTTATTAGCTTCAACTATGTTATTCTCACTTATTCCAGCTATGTCTGCTTTTGCAGCATCAAGCGTTTCCGTTTCATATAGTCCATCAGCATCATCAGGTACTGGAAGTTCAATATCAGGAACTATTACTATAACTAATACTGGTAGTTCAGCAATAGATCTTTCTACATTAACTATTAAAAATTATTTCACAGCTGATGGAATTTCAGGCTTTGTATATGATAGTTATTATACAAATGCACCAGTAGCACCAACAGTTGCAGTTTCTTCTTATTCTCCAGCTATATCTACTGCTGATTCAGTTGCAACATATTCATTTGCAAGCGGTTCTTTAGCTGCAGGTGCTTCAATTACTCTTAACGGAGCTATTCGTAATGGAAGCTACAGCTCAATGAATTTAGGTAATGATTATACAAGTGCAACAAATGCACCAGCTGTTTTTGTTAGCGGAACTTTAGTTGCTGGTAAAACACCAGTTCCACCTGTAACATCAACACCAACACCAAGCCCAAAACCAACAGCAACTCCAACTCCAATAGCAACTCCAACTCCAGACCCAACAGCTTTCGGAATTACAATTGGAAAAGTTGCAGGTACTGCAGGTGCTACAGTTGTAGTTCCAGTTACTATAAAGAACGTACCAACTGCAAAACTTGATGCTTTAAACTTTATAGTTAAATATGATTCAACTAAACTTACATTTGTAAGTGCAGCAGCAGGTTCAATAGTTCCATCAACTGCATCAGTTTATACAGATGCTACAACTGCAGGATCAGTAGGAGTTTTATATGCTGATGAATCAGGAGCTAATACAGGAGCTGTTTCAGCAGCTGGAACAATTGTTAATTTAACATTTAAAGTAGCAACAACAGTTACAGGATCAATTCCATTAACAATAGATACTACTACTACAGATGGATTATCAGCTGCAACAGCTGCTGTAGATGCATCAGGTAACAATGGTGAAATTACTAATATAACTACAACTGCTGGAAGTGTTACTTTTGGAGGACCTACTCCTACACCTACACCTGTAGTTACACCTGTATCTGGTCCATTAACAGGAATATTTAATACATTAGCACCAGCTGATATAACAGTAGCTGTTCCAGACGCAAATAAAGCTACTAATCCAATAGTTGGAGTTTACGCAGGAGCTACTAAACTATATTCAGGTATTGATCAACAATTAACATCTACAACTGCAGGATATAGTGCAAAGATATTTAAATCATTTTTATCTAAATTTGCTTTAGGTTCTCACGTTATTACATTCAAATTCAAAGATGGTACATCAGTAAATTTAACTTTCTATGTAACAAATGGTATAGACATGACACCATTGTCAGCAGCATTTACTAAAGCATCACCAGCTGATGTAACAGTAGCTCTTACAGATTCAGTTAAAGCTACTAATCCAATAATTGGAGTTTACAATGGAAGTACAGGTGCTAAACTAGCTTCAGGTGTTAATCAGCAATTAACATCTACAACTGCAGGATATAGTGCAAAGATATATAAATCATATTTATCTACATTACCTACAGGTACTAATAGTATTGTATTCAAATTTAAGGATGGTTCATTAGTAAAATTATATGTAGTTGTAAAATAGTATTAATCTAATAAATGATATGATATTTTAATTTAAAGGTACTCGCAATATGCGGGTACCTTTGTTTGTGCATTAAAATAACTGGCATTATAAAAGCATTTAAAGTATCAATTTATAATAGAAAATAAGTTTAATATAATAATTATTTAAATTTAATAATTGCGAAAAAAAGTTGAAATACATGTCACAATATGGAGCAAAATGTCGAATTAATATACTTGACATTTTACTTAAATTAAAAGATAATAGAGTAAGAAACAGTAAGTTAATAAAAAGTTCATATATACTACAAAATGATTAATTGAGACAGATTAAACTTTTTATTTAACTATTATGTTTACGATTTCAGAATAACAACATATTTTATTCAATTCATTAAATTATTTTGACAATTATGTCGAATAAGTATTACATTTATTTTGTATTTCATTCTAAAATGTGTAATATGAATTCGATAATAATTTATATTTTAAATCTGGACATGCAGTCTTAAAATGAAATGTGGAAACATTTACATTGTTTCCGTGGTCTTCAGAAGCTTTTCAATTACTTATTTGATGTTGTCAGATTTACTGGAAATTATAAGAAAGATATTTTATTAAATGTGTTTCTGCAAGAAGGGGGATAATAAATATTGTACTGATGTATGGTCAGCAATAAATATTATCTTATTGAAATTACTTTAGGCAATTATAAATCATATTTTTACTGATGTTTGTCTTATTAATAGACTAGAGACTATTGATAAAGCAAAATAAAGAGAGTTATGTATAGGATGAACTACAAACCTTTACATGATTTGTGAATGTATGATTTTTAATGTCTCTACCACGAAAATTGTTAGAATAGTAGTATATTAAAGAGAGGGAGATAAAAGAATATGTTAAGAACAAAGAAAATTGCTAGCAAAGTTGCAGTTGCTGCTTTAACAGCAAGTATGTCATTGGCTCTTATTCCTTATAATGTTTTTGCAGCTACAACACCTGCACAAAACACATATCAGCAAAGATTCGAAACAATGTATAAAAAAATTCATACAGCTTCTAATGGATATTTCAATGCAAATGGAGTTCCATATCATTCAGTTGAAACATTCATGGTAGAAGCTCCAGACTATGGTCATGAATCTACAAGTGAAGCATTCAGTTACTATATGTGGCTTGAAGCAATGCATGGTAGTATTACAGGAGATTTCGCAGGTTTTAAAACTGCATGGGATACTACTGAAAAGTATATAATTCCTTCACATGATGATCAGCCAGCTCAAAATACAACACCTAGTGCAACATATGCAGGAGAATATGAAGAGCCTAGCATGTATCCTTCAAAATTTGATAAAAATATAGCACAAGGAACTGATCCACTTTATTCAGAATTAAAATCTGCTTACAATACAGGCGATATATACGCAATGCATTGGATTACTGACCCTGATAACTGGTATGGTTTTGGAGCACATGAAGATGGTTCTACATCTCCAGAAAACGTATATTTTAACACTTATCAGAGAGGACCACAGGAATCTGTTTTTGAAACAATACCACAGCCTTCTTGGGATGCATTAAAATTTGGTAGCACTGGTGGTGGATTCTTAACATTATTTACAAATGAAACTGGTGGAAATCCTGCTACTAATACTGCTTCTGTACAATACAAATATACTGAAGCTCCAGATGCTGATTCCCGTGCTGTTCAAGCAACATATGTAGCATATCAGGCTGCAAAGAAGTATGGAGTAGATTTAAGTGCTCAAGTTGCTAAAGCATCTAAATTAGGAGACTATTTAAGATATTCAATGATGGATAAATATTTCAGAGTAATTGGAGATCCATCTAAAGCTGGAACAGGAAAAGATGCAATGCATTATTTACTTTCATGGTATTATGCATGGGGTGGAGATGCAGGTCCTCAACATGGATGGTCTTGGAGAATAGGCTGTAGCCATATTCACTTTGGATACCAAAACCCACTTGCAGCATATATACTATCAACAAATACTGATTTTGAACCAAAATCACAGACAGCTTCAGCTGACTGGTCTACAAGTTTAAAAACTCAAATTCAGTTCTATCAATGGTTACAATCATCTGAAGGAGCTATAGCTGGTGGTGCTAGTAACTCAAATAACGGAAGATATGAAGCATGGCCAACAGGAACTTCTACATTTGATGGAATGGGATATGTAGAAAACCCAGTATACCTAGATCCAGGAAGTAACACATGGTTTGGTATGCAGGTATGGTCAATGCAGCGTATGATTCAATACTATTATGAATCAAAAGATCCTTCTGTAAAACCATTAATTGATAAATGGGCTAAATGGGCTAATTCTACAATTAAGTTTAATGCAGATGGTACATTCCAAATACCATCAACAATAACATGGAAAGGTCAGCCTGATACTTGGACAGGAACTGCTTCAGCAAATACAGGATTACATGTTGAGATAGTTGATTATTCAACTGACTTAGGTACTTCTTCTTCACTTGCTAATGCATTAACATATTATGCAAAGGCTACTGGAGATGCTACATCCAAGAAAAATGCTAAAGAAATTCTTGATAGAATTTGGAACAAATACCAGGATACTAAGGGTATAAGTTCACCAGAAGCTAAAGACTTCAGCAGAGTATTTAACCAGACTGTATATGTACCAGATGGCTGGACAGGAACATATCCAAATGGTGATAAGATTCAAACTGGAATTAAATTTATTGATATTAGATCAAAATATAAATTAGATCCAGATTACACAAGAATAAAAGCAGATGTTGATGCAGGAAAATCATCAACAATGTACTATCACAGATTCTGGGCACAAAGTGAATATGCAATTGCAAATGCAGTTTATGGACAATTCTTTAATGATGCTGTTAAAGGCGATGTTAATGGTGATGGTAAAGTAAATGTACTTGACTATTTATTATTAAATAAATATTTAAAGAATACTTCTATTAAGATAAGTACTACAGGTGCTGATGTTAATGGTGATGGTTCAATAACTTCTGCTGATTATTCAGCATTAAGAACAAAATTAATTAAAAGATAGTTTATAAAAAGAGGTGTAATACTAAGTGAATAAAAAAAGAGCTTGCTCAATCATTTTACAGTTAATTTTAATAATAACTTTGATTATTCCATCATCAAATGTTTTTGCAGCAACTAATACAACTAATGATGATTATCTCCACACAGATGGAAACAAGATTCTCGATGACAGTGGAAATCAGGTTAGATTGACAGGCATCGCTTGGTTTGGATTTGAAACACCTAATTATTGTTTTCACGGTATATGGGCAAATAAGATGGAAAACATTATCGATTTAGTTGCAAATAATGGTTTTAATCTTATGAGAGTTCCATTAAGTGTTGAACTTGTTAATCAATGGCGCAAGGGTGTTTACCCTGCGCCTGATTCAATGAATGATTACATTAATCCAGAATTAAAAGGAATGAATAGTCTGCAGGTACTTGATGCAACCTTAGCATATTGTAATAAAGTAGGACTTAAAGTTATGCTTGATATGCATAGAATTGACTCAGCAGGTCAGACACCAACTTGGTATACAGATAAGTATACCACTGCTGATTATGAAGCATGTTGGGAATGGCTTGCAAATCATTATAAGAATGATGATACAGTAGTAGCAATGGATTTATTTAATGAACCTCATGGAAAGGCTTACAGGCAGGAAACAACTGCAATATGGGATGATTCAACAAATCCAGCTAACTGGAAGAATGAAGCTCAAATTGTAGGAAATAAAATTCTTAAGATAAATCCAAAAATGCTTATAATGGTTGAAGGTATTGAGACATATCCTAAAGAAGGAAAGACTTATTCATACACAGGTGAAGATGGTTATTATGGATATTGGTGGGGTGGAAATTTACGAGGAGTAAAGGATCATCCTATTACCCTTTCAGTAAAAAATCAAGTTGTTTATTCACCTCATGACTATGGTCCTAGTGTTTCAGACCAATCATGGTTTTCTGCTGGATTTGATGAAACTTCATTGACAAAGGATGCATGGATGCCAAATTGGTTATACATTCATACAAACAATATAGCTCCTGTTCTTATTGGTGAATGGGGAGGACAAATGGATGGTGGATCTAATCAAAAATGGATGAGTGCACTTGCTGATACAATAGTAAAGAATAATTTAAATCATACATTCTGGTGTTTAAATCCTAACTCTGGAGATACTGGTGGTATTTTAGGAAATGATTTTGCAACTGTAGATCAAGCAAAATATGCTCTTGTAAAGCCTACACTATGGGCAGATAAAACAAGCGGCAAGTTCATAGGCTTGGATCATCAAGTTAATTTAGGAACAACAGGTACACATGTAAAAGGAAATGGAATAGTTCCAGTACTAAATGGTGATGTAAATGGTGATGGAAGAGTAAATGTACTTGATTATCTAAAGTTAAAAAAGTACATTGTAAACAAATCTATATCAATAAATACAAAAGCAGGCGACGTGAACAATGATGGGGTTATTGATTCTAATGATTTAACAGCACTTAGAAAAGTTCTTTTAACAAAGTAGTAATTTTAGAAATCAGGAGCTGAAAATATGTTTAAAATTAAAAGTAAAAAAATGCCATCAATTTTATTATCATCTGCTTTAACTGTATCATTATCATTAACTGCTTTTCCAGCAGTATCAAATGTTTCTTCAACTGCTTTAGCAGCAACTACAACACCAACACCAGCGTCAAGCAGCAGTACAAATTTTAATTATGGAGAAGCATTACAGAAATCACTAATGTTTTATGAACTACAGCGTTCAGGTAAACTTCCAGCTGACAAACGTGATAACTGGCGTGGTGATTCAGGATTAGGTGATGGATCAGACAATGGACTAGATCTTACTGGTGGATGGTATGATGCAGGTGATAATTGCAAATTTAATTTACCAATGTCTTATTCAGGTGCTATGCTTGGATGGTCTGTCTATGAAAATAGAGATGCTTATGTTAAGAGTGGCCAGCTAAAGTATGTATTAGGTGATATAAAATGGGTAACTGATTATTTGATTAAATGTCATCCATCACCTAATGTTTATTATTATCAAGTTGGAGATGGTGGACTTGACCATAAATGGTGGGGGGCAGCTGAAGTTATGCAGATGGAAAGACCATCATATAAAGTTGATTTGGATAATCCAGGTTCAACAGTAGCAGGTGAAGCTGCAGCAGAGCTTGCAGTTGCATCAATTATATTCAAATCTACAGATCCAACATACTCAGCAACATGTTTAACTCATGCAAAACAGTTATTTAGTTTTGCAGATACTACTAAAAGTGATAAAGGTTACACAGCAGCAAATGGATATTATAATTCTTGGAGCGGTTTCTATGATGAACTTTCATGGGCTGGTGCATGGCTATATTTAGCTACTAATGATAGTACTTATCTTAGTAAGGCAGAATCATATGTTCCTAATTGGCCAACACTTCCTCAAACTACAACAATTGGTTATAAATGGGCTCAATGTTGGGATGATGTTCATTATGGTGCTCAGCTTTTACTTGCAAGAATAACAAACAAAGCAATTTATAAAGAATCAGTAGAAAAAAGTCTTGATTATTGGACTACTGGTTATAATGGTGAAAAAATAAAGTATACTCCTAAAGGACTAGCTTGGATGGATACATGGGGATCTATAAGATATGCAACAACTATGGGCTTTTTAGCAGATGTTTATGCTGGATGGTCTGGATGTACACAAACCAAAGTTAAAACTTATAAAGACTTTGCAAAAAGTCAGCTTGATTATGCTCTTGGCAGCTCAGGAAGAAGTTTTGTAGTTGGGTTTGGAGTTAATCCTCCTCAAAATGAACATCATAGAACAGCACAAGGTTCTTGGTCAGATCAGTCGATTGTTCCTGATTATCATAGACATGTGTTATATGGAGCATTAGTTGGTGGTCCAGATTCAACTGATGGCTATGAAGATGTAGTTACTAATTTTACTGAAAACGAAGTAGCATGTGATTATAATGCAGGTTTTACAGGTCTTCTTGCTAGAGAGTATGCTGCATATGGCGGAACTCCAATAGCAAATTTCAATGCAGTTGAAAAAATTACAAATGATGAACTTTATGTTGAAGCTGGTGTAAATGCAGCAGGTCCAAATTTCTGTGAGATAAAAGCTGTATTGAATAATAAAACAGGATGGCCGGCAAGAGTAACTGATAAACTTTCATTTAGATACTTTATTGATATTAGTGAACTTGTAAGTAAGGGATACTCAGCTAAAGATATAACTGTAAAAACTGGTTATACAACTGGTGGTACAGCATCACAGCTGATACCATATAATGCTGCTAAAAATATTTATTATGTTAACGTTGATTTTACCGGAACACTAATATATCCTGGAGGGCAGTCTGCTTATAAGAAAGAAATTCAATTCAGAATGTCTGCACCAGAGAATGTTAATATTTGGGATAACTCAAATGACTTCTCATATCAAGGCATTACTACAACACCTGGTGATACACCAGTAGAAACAAAGAATATTTCAGTTTATGATAGTGGTGTTAAAGTATTTGGAAATGAACCAGCTGACAAGCCAGCATTTTCAGGTGATATTAATGGCGATGGTAAAATTAATATTTTAGATTATCTAAAACTAAAACAATATCTGTCATCAAGTAGTGTGAGTATAAACGTTAAAAACTCAGATATGAATGGTGATGGAAAAGTTGATACAAATGATTATATATTACTAAGGAAATACTTGCTTGATCCAAAATCAAGCAGAATAAACAATTTATAAGGGGGATTTATTAATGCTTAAAAAGCGAATTTTAACAAGTGTGCTTTCAGTTATTATGGGTCTTGGTTTAGTTGCACCAACAATTGCACCAATTCAAGCTTTTGCAACAGATCTCATAAAAACAAGCAATTTTGATGATGGTAAAGGATTACCATGGACAGAAGTTGAAACACCACCTACACATGCAGATTGTGATATCAGCGGTGGATTTTATAATTTGACAGCTACTAATATAGCTACAGGTTCTGAAAGATGGGATCTTCAATTCCGTCATAGAGGACTTACAATTATAAATGGTCATACTTATAATCTTAAATTTACAATTGAAGCAAGTAAGGATTGCCAAATATATGTTAAATTAGGTGAAATGGGCGGAAAATATGCTGAGTTCTGGAACTATGGAACTACTGCAGATGACACTCTTGGATGGAAAATGATGCCATTAAAAGGTGGCGTACCAACAACTATTGATACATCATTTAAAGTTGACTTTTCAAAACAAACACAAGATCCTGATTTAGTTAGTGCTGGTCAATGTACTACATCTGAACTTGCATTCCATCTTGGTGGAATTAATGGAGAGGGTCAGTATACTGGTGGAATATCATCAAGATCTGATTTACCTATAAAATATTCTTTCAGTGATATTCATCTTATTGATCCACAGGCTCCAACTCCTATACCAGATCCTATTAAACCATCAAATGCAATACGTGTAAACCAAGTTGGATATTATCCAAACTTAGAGAAAACTGCAACTTTAGTTACAAAATCAACAACTGCAGTTCCATGGGCACTTCACAACAGTGCTGGAACAGTAGTAGCAACTGGTACTTCAAAATTGTATAAAGATTCAGCAACAGGAACAAGTCTTGATAAAGCTTCAGGTGATAAAGTTCAGATAATTGATTTTTCAAGCTATAAAACTCTTGGAAAAGGATATTATTTAACTGTTGATAATCAATATATAGATCCAACACTTGTGGCAGATTCTACACTTCCTGGAGCAACTCTTGCAAAGAGTATGCCATTTAATATTGGTACTGATATTTATACTAAATTAAAGAATGATTCTATTAATTATTTCTATCAAAATAGAAGTGGTATTGATATAACAATGCCATATTGTGTAAGAGATGATCTTGCTCGTGTAGAAGGAATTAAAGATACAGCATTAAAAAATGTTCCAAGTAGTGGCTATTCAGGTGATTCTGATACTTATGATGTTGAAAAAGGCTGGTTTGATGCTGGTGACCATGGTAAGTATGTAGTAAATGGCGGTATTTCAGTATGGACTCTTATGAATGAATATGAAAGAGCATTAAATAGTAGTGATACAAGTTTAGTTAAAAAAGCACCATTTGCAGATGGAACAATGAATATTCCAGAAAATGCAGATGGAAAACCAGATATTCTTAATGAAACTCGTTGGGAAATTGAATTTATGCTTGGAATGCAGATTCCAGATGGTACTTATGCTGGAATGGTACATCACAGTGCACATGACGTATCATGGACAGCACTTTGCACAAGACCAGATCAAGATGATAAGACAAGATATGTATATCCTCCAAGCACACAAGCTACATTAAATCTTGCAGCAAGTGCAGCACAAGCTTCAAGATTATGGGCAAGCTATGATTCAGATTTTGCAGCTAAGTGCTTAACTGCAGCTAAAGCAGCTTATGTAGCAGCAAAAGCAAATCCTAAAATGTACTTTAAAACAGGCGGTACTGGTGGTGGAGACTATGGTGATACAAATGCAACTGATGAATTCTACTGGGCAGCATGTGAACTTTATGCAACTACTAAAGATTCAACTTATTTAACTGATGCTAAATCTTATACAGACAAATATTTACAAATGCCTTCAGGCCTTCAAGGTGGAGAAGATATAGGCGTTTCTGGAGCATTTGACTGGGGTAATGTTGCTGGACTTGGTACTTTAACACTTCTTACAGCTAAAACAGGTTTATCTACAACTGATATTGCAACAGCTAAAGCTAATGTTGCAAAAGCAGCAGATGTATTTATTAATACAGAAAATACTCAAGGATATGGTTCACCAATTACTGAAGCACCATTAACAGTATCAACTACTGGAGAACAGATTGTTGGATATCCATGGGGATCAAACTCATTTGTTTCAAATGAAGCAATTGTAATGGCATATGCATATGATTATACAAATAATGCGAAATATGCTAATGGTGTTGCTACAGCATTAGATTACTTATTAGGAAGAAACCCTAATGTACAATCTTATGTAACTGGATATGGTTCAAATCCACTTTTGAACCCACATCACAGATTCTGGTCACATGAGGAAGACAGCACTTATCCATCAGCACCTGCTGGATGCATAAGTGGAGGTCCAAACTCAGGACTTGAAGATCCATGGGTATTTGGTATGGGCTGGAAACCAGGTGGATATCCAGGTGAAAAGTGCTTTACTGATAATATTGAATCTTGGTCAACAAATGAAATTACAATTAACTGGAATGCACCATTATCATGGCTTACAACTTATATGGATTATGCAAAAGTTAATCCAGTTAATGTTATTGGTGATGTAAATAATGATGGAAGAATTAATGTTCTTGATTATCTATTATTAGGAAAAGCAGTAAATGGTAAAGTTACTTTAACAGGTGACAAACTTAAAAATGCTGATACAAATGCTGATGGAACTATAACATCTGCAGATTTAACAGCTTTAAGATACTACTTAACTCGTAAAGTTAAAGCATTACCATATAAATAATTAATTATCCTTTTGAGAAACTGTAGAGAATTTATCTCTACAGTTTCTACTACATAAAGAGGATATACAAAAAAACTAAGTTATGTTTATGGAAGGAGCAGCGTAATGAAAAAGGGAAAAATAGGTACGTTTAAAGTTGTTGCAATAATTTTTTTATGTTTACTTGTTGGTGGAGGAATATATTTCTTTACGAATTATCGTATTGTAATACCTGCAAATAGTAATACAAATAAAAATACAAATACAAGTGCAGTGGCAGATCCAACTAAGAAGCCATCAAGTACAGTAAAAGTTAGTATTGGCTCTGGTGAAGGAAGCGAAGGTAAAACAGTAACAATACCAGTGAAATTTAGTTCAGTTCCTAAAAAGGGAATTGATGGGTGTGATTTTAAACTAAAATATGATACAACAGCACTTGAAATGAGTGATGTACAGCCAGCTGATATTATCGGTTCTACTAATAAAGATGGTTTTAGTACAGAAAATGATGATACAAATGGTGTTATTAGTGTTTTGTTTATGGATACTACAGGCAATAGTGCAATAACTAAAAATGGCTCTTTTATGAATATAACTTTTAAAGTTAAAAGTGGAGCAAAAAAGGGAGATTCTAAAATTACTTTAGATTCAGTAGGTGCCTTCGCTGATAAAGATCTTAATGAAATAGGTACTGATTTTAGTGCTGGAAAAGTAACAATAAAATAATATATAATTAAGAGGGATGTTAAATGAAGAGATCAAAAAGTATTTTATTGGGAATTGTGGTAATAGGTATATCTATAACTACAAATTTTAGCTCAGGTGGGTTTGTTGTAAATGCTTCAACTACACCTGATATAGCAATTAATATTGATCCTACAGCTGAAAGATCAGCAATAAGTCCATATATTTATGGATTAAATCAATGTAGTTCTAATAGTACTCTATATAATAATACAACTGTGAATTCAAGAAGACAAGGAGGAAATAGATTTACAGCCTATAATTGGGAGAATAACTATTCTAATGCAGGAAGCGATTGGAAATATGAAAGCGATGACTATCTATCCATGGATTTACCTGCTGATAAAAAGAATCAACCTGCGTCAGTTGTTACCTCATTTCATGACAAGAATTTGGCTGATAAAGTGCCATATTCATTAGTTACCCTTCAGGCTGCAGGAATGGTGTCAGCTGATGGTAGTGGACCGATTGCTAAAAGTGATTTTGGTTCACCTGCTAAATTTAAAAAAGTTCAATTTAGTAAAAATTCACCTTTTTCACTTACACCAGATCTTACAGATGATACTGTATATATGGACGAATTTGTAAATTATTTAGTTAATAAATATGGCAAAGCATCAACTGCTACAGGTATAAAAGGATATTCTATTGATAATGAACCAGATTTATGGAGCAGTACTCATGCAGAGATTTATTCTGCACCAGTTACATGTAAAGACCTTCTTGATAAAAACATTGCTTTATCAAAATCAGTTAAAAAAGTAGATCCTTCTGCTGAAATATTTGGACTAGCAAGTTATGGTTTTGCTGGATATTTAAGTCTTCAAAGTGCTAGTGACTGGGATAGTATAAAAAGCAGTGGGAATTATTCTTGGTTTCTTGACTATTATCTTGATACTATGAAAAAAGCATCAGATGCTCAAGGTCAAAGGTTACTTGATGTGCTTGACCTTCATTGGTATCCGGAGGCTATGGGCGGAGGAAAGAGAATAACAGATAATGATGTTACAAATATTGATGAAAATAAAGCAAGAATTCAAGCACCAAGGACATTATGGGATTCAACATATAAAGAGGACAGTTGGATTGGTCAATGGGGAAGCCAATATTTGCCACTAATACCAAACGTACAAAAATCTATTGATAAATATAATCCTGATACAAAGCTATCTTTTTCTGAATATAATTATGGCGGAGAAAGTCATATTTCTGGAGGTATTGCTGAAGCTGATGTACTTGGGATATTTGGGAAATATGGTGTTTATTTTTCGACTATGTGGCCAATGAGCACTGACAGCAGTTATATTCAATCAGGAATTAATCTTTATACAAATTATGATGGTAAAGGCGATAAATATGGTGATATGAAGGTAAAGGCAGAAACATCAGATAATGAGAATAGTTCAGTATATTCTTCAATTACTAAAAGCGATGATGGCAAGCTTCATATAATACTTCTTAATAAAAATTATGATAATTCTGAAACATTTGATTTCAATATTGCAGGTGAAACTAATTACGTTTCTGGAAAGGTTTACGGCTTTGATGGAACCAGTGCTGCAATCACTGAAAAAAGTGGGATTAACAATATAATTGGTAATAAATTTAATTATACAGTTCCTCCTCTTACAGCATTACACATAGTACTTGATTGTGAAAATGTAAAATATGGAGATTTAAATTCAGATGGTATAATTGATATAAAAGATTATGCTATATTGAGAGATATGATATTAAAAAGAAAAACAGTAAAAGATAATCCAGCTGGAGATGTTAGCAAAGATGGAAAAATTAATGTGTTTGATTATCTAATTCTTAAAAATTATTTGGCTGGAAAAATAAATTCATTACCAGTAAATAAATAACTGATTATATTAAAAGTGAAATTATATAGATTAAAACAAATATGGGGGAGGTTAAATTTAATGAGAAAAATTGCTACGTTAGTAACAATTGCAGGAATTATGGTTACACAAATGTTTTCTGCAGTACCTGCTATGGCGGATACAAATCAAAATTATGCAGATGCTTTTCAAAAATCAATTTTATTTTATGAAGCCCAATGGTGTGGACCTGATGCAGGAGATAACAGACTTCCATGGCGTTCAGCATGTCATACTGAAGATGGAAAGGATGTTGGTTTAGATTTAACAGGAGGTTTTCATGATTGCGGAGATCATGTAAAATTTCAAATTACTAATCAATATGCAGCAGCAACTTTAGGCTGGGACTATTATGAATTTAAAGATACATTTAAGGCAAAAGGTCAGGATCAATATATGCTTCATATATTAAAGCATTTTACTGATTACTTCTTAAAATTACACACAGATAGAAATACTCTTTATTATGATGTAGGAAATGGTGATATTGACCATTCTTATTGGGGACCTCCTGAATTACAAGATACTATACAGCCAAATTCGAGACCTACTATGGGCAAAATAACACCAAACAATCCAGGTTCTGATATATGCGGCGGAACAGCTGCAGCACTTGCAATAATGTATTTAAATTATAAGGATATTGATTCGACTTATGCAAATAAGTGCTTAACAGCTGCTAAGGAAATTTATGACCTGGGAAATAATTATAGAGGTTTAAGCAAGCAGTTTGGAGGTTATTATACTTCATCAAATTATTGGGATGACTTAGCATGGGGCGGAGTATGGCTTTATCAGGCAACTAATGATAAAACTTATTTAACTAATGCTGAAACTATTTTACAGCAGAATAATGTAAGTCAATATTATGCTTTTAACTGGACACACTGCTGGGATAATGTGCTTGGTGGTACATTAGTTGAACTAGCAAAGGTCACAAATGATCAAACTTATAAAACTGTTGCTGAAGGTGGTTTCAGACATTGGATGAATGATGTTTCAAAATCATCAGGCGGGTTGTGTTCTTTCCAGACTTGGGGAAATTTAAGATATGTTACAGCTGAATGCATGACTATGCTTGCATATAATAAGACATTCCCTAATCAATCATATGTAAATTTTGCAAAAGGTCAAATTGATTATATTTTAGGAAATAATCCAAAAGGTATGTCTTATGAAGTAGGGTATGGAAGTAATTATCCTAAATTCCCACATAACAGAGCAGCCAGCGGCAGAAAAGAATTTGCACCATATAATGAATCTAAAAAACAGCCAGAATTAAATATAATATATGGTGAATTAGTTGGAGGACCAAGCAGTAGTGACAGCTATAATGATGATATAGAAGATTATACTTATTCAGAAGGCGGTATTGATTACAATGCAGGTTTTGTTGGTGCACTTGCAGGACTTACAGAAGTTTATGGACAAAGTCAGACTCCAAGTGTTATACCAGGACTTCAAGCTGCTAAATGGTTAAAAACTACACCAACACCAACTCCTACACCTTCTGGTCTTCTAGGAGATTTAAATAAAGATGGTGTTGTTAATAATACTGATTTAGCATTACTTAGAAATTATCTTCTTAATCATAAAGGAACTATTGATAAGAGTATTTGGGATGTTAATAAAGATAATAAAATTAATGTTTTAGATTATCTTAAATTAGGGAAAATTATAAAGTCATAAAAAAATGTATTGCTAAAAGGTGGGAAAAGTACAATGAGAAAAAAAATAAGTTCAATAATAATGTCAGTTTTGCTTTTTGTAAGTACGTTTACCTTTAGTAATTTTCAAGCAATATCAGTTAAAGCTGATACAACTTCAGACAGTACTGCAGGTATAAATTGGATGAATAACTCCAAATATTTTGCACTAGGAGCGAATTATGCCTGGCAGGATTGGGGAAATGATTTTAATGACAATGGATGGGATCAAAGATATCCTAAATTAAAAGCAACTTTAGATGATATGGCTTCTCAAGGAATACACTCAGTTAGATGGTGGGTATTCTGCAACATGTGGGCATCACCTTTGTTTACAAGCACAGATGGTAAAGGTGTATGTACAGGATTACCATCAAAATGGGTGGATCATATGAAAGAAATAACCGATTATGCTTACTCAAAAGATATGAAAATCTATTATACATTTACAAGCTTCGATGTAGCTACAAATACTAATGATTTTTATCATGGAACTATAATAGATAACTTAGATATTCGTAAAAGCTTTATTGATAATGCTGTTACTCCAATAGTACAAGGCCTTGGAAATAATCCAGGTGTAATGGGATGGGATATAATAAATGAACCAGAATGGGTAATTTCTAGTGCAGATAATGGATGCCCTAATGGAAAATGTACTCCATATAGTTTAGCTACGATGAGATCTTTTGTTAAAGATATGGCTGATTGTATTCATAAATATGCTAAACAGCCAGTAAGTGTCGGCAGTGCAAGCATGAAATGGCTTGGAGGACAATATCCTAATTTCTGGGCAGGTCTTGGACTTGATTTCTATGACTTCCATTGGTATGATTGGGCAACACCTTATTTTAATCCTCTTAAGATTACAGCAGCAAGTTTAAATCTTGATAAGCCAGTAATTATTGGAGAGATGATGCCTGATTTAAGTACATCTACAGACCCGCAAGTAAAATCAATGACACATGAACAGGTACTTGAAGGCATTTTGAAGAATGGATATGGCGGATATATGCTTTGGTCTTGGACAGATACAAGCGGATTTAATTGTGAAGGTAAAACGACACCATATTTTGCTGAATTTAAAAACCTTCACCCTGCATTAAATATTGATAATATAAAAGTAATTACAGGTGATCTTAATGATGACAGCAAAGTTGATAGTGCTGACTATTTATTATTAAAAAATTATTTGATAAACAGAAGTACTAAAATTGATACAAAAGCAGCAGATGTAAATAATGATGGTAAGATTAATGTCTTAGATTATCTTAAATTAAGAAGACTAATAATAAATGCATAATAACAATTTATAAAATCTAAGCTTAGATTTGATTTACTATCAAGTCTAAGCTTTTAAAAATTTTAAAATGGGGGATTAATATTTATGAAAAAATGTATTGCTATTGTTGTAGCTGCAGCTGTTTTAGCAACATCATGCGTGTTCCCGGTAAGTAGTTCAACTAGAGCAGAAGCAGCTGTGACTACAACATCTGTAACACCAACAATTAAACCAACAGCTTCGCCGACACCAACAGCTAAATTAACATCTTCACCAACACCAGCCTCAACTATATCTACATCAACTCTAGTTGCAGCAAACTATAACTATGTAGATGCTTTTGCAAAATCGATTTTATTTTATGAAGCTAACTGGAGTGGTCCTGATGCAGGAAATAACAGACTAAAATGGAGAGGACCATGCGATTTAACAGATGGTAAAGATGTAGGAGTAGACTTAACAGGAGGTTTTCATGATGCAGGTGATCATGTAAAATTTGGACTTCCAGAGGCATATGCAGCATCAACCTTAGGATGGTCATATTATGAGTTTAAAGATGAATTTGCAAAGAGTGGACAAGATAAATATATGCTTAATATATTAAAACACTTTACAGATTATTTTCTAAAAAGCTATGTAAACAAAACTACATTTTATTATCAATGTGGTGATGGAACTTTAGATCATTCATATTGGGGACCTCCAGAACTTCAAACAACAGAACGTCCTACACTGTTTGTAGCAACACCTGAAACACCAGCTTCTGATGTGTGTGGAAATACAGCTGCTGCACTTGCACTTATGTCAATAAACTACAAATCAGTAGATCCAGTTTATGCAGCAAAATGTTTAACAGCAGCAAAAGATTTGTTCAGCTTTGGTGATAAATACAGAGGTTTAAGTAAAAGCGGAGGTTTTTATGAAGCTTCAGGATATATTGATGATTTATGCTGGGGAGCAATATGGCTTTATCTAGCTACAAATGACAATACTTATTTAACAAAGGTTGATTCATTACTTGCGGAAAAAGGAATAACTGGTGATAATTCTTATTCAAATCACTGGACACACTGTTGGGATGATGTATTTGGTGGTGTATTTGTAAAACTTGCTCAAATAACATCAAATCCAAAATATAAAGCAATAGCAGAAGAAAATCTTAATTATTGGATGAGCGGAGTTCAGACTACTGCTGGAGGACTAAAATATATTAATTCATGGGGAGCATTAAGGTATACTGCAGCTGAGTGTTTAATGTCTGTTGTATATTATAAGACATCAAAGCAGCAAAAGTATTTAGATTTTGCAAAAGGGCAGATAAACTATATGCTTGGAACGAATCCAGAAAAAATGTCGTATGAAGTTGGTTTTGGAACTAATTATCCTAAATTCCCTCATCATAGGGCAGCAAGCGGAAGAATGGAATCAGCACCAGCATATGAAAAGAAAACACAGCCTGAGAAACATTTATTATATGGAGCATTAGTTGGAGGACCTAGTGATGATGATACTTATGTTGATGATGTTGATGAGTATGAACATTCAGAGGTTGCTATAGATTATAATGCAGGATTTGTGGGTGCACTTGCAGGTGTATCAAATTATTATGGTGCAGATCAAAAGCCTCTTCCAACACCAGGTATTGAACCAACAACTTCACCTATTTTTGTTGAAGCAAATGTAATGAAGGAAGATACTCAGGGAATTACAATACAAGCATTTATTCATAATGATGCATCTCTTCCACCTCATTATGAAAGCGGGTTATCATTTAGATATTTTGTTGATTTAACTGAATACTATGAACATGGAGGTTCAGTTGATGATTTAACAGCAGAAGTAAATTATGGACCAAATGGCGGTCAAATATCTAAACTTATTCCTTGGGATAAGACAAAGCATATTTATTATATTGAAGCAAGCTGGCCAACCAGTGAAATTTATGGAAAGCTAGAATTTCAGTTTGTAATAGCTGGGTATAATTTGAAGTGCTTCGACTCAACCAATGATTTTTCAAGAAAAGGATTAACCTCACTTACAAATACTATTAGCAGCTATATACCAGTTTATAAAAATGGAATTAAAGTATTTGGCAGTGAACCTAGTAACTCAAATATTATAGTTGGTGATCTTAATGGAGATCATAAGGTCAATGTTTTAGATTACTTGAAATTAAAAAATTATTTAGCAAAGCCAAGCGGAACTGTTGATACAAATGTATGGGATATCAATAAAGATGGTATAATTAATATCAACGATTATGCTGCACTTAGAAAATTACTTTTAAGTAGAAAATAATATGCTATCCTTGGATAGTGTAGAAATTAAATCTTTACTCTTCTGCGAAACTGTAGGGACTTATTCCTACAGTTTATACTTATTTAAAGGGATAAAAAAAATTAATTAATGGGGGAATTATTATGGTCAAAAAACGTATTTTAACAGGTTTACTTTCAGTTATTATGAGTCTTGGTATATCATCTCCAATTGCAAATATTCAAACTTTTGCAAGTACTGAACTTTTAAAGGTATCTGATTTTACTGATGGTACAGGATTACCATGGACAGAAGTTGAAACGCCGCCTTCACATGCAGATTGTGATATAAGCGGCGGAAGCTATAATATAAAAATTACTAATGTAGCTACAGGATCTGAAAGATTTGATCTTCAATTTCGTTACAGGAATCTTACAATTATGAATGGATGTACCTATAGCATTAAATTTACAGTTAAGGCAGATAAAGACTGCCAGATATATCCTAAACTAGGCGAATCAGGCGGTAAATTTGCTGAGTTTTGGAATTATGGAACTACTGCAGATGATACTCTTGGATGGAAAATGATGCCATTAAAAGGTGGCGTACCAACAACTGTTGATACAACATTTAAAGTTGATTTCTCAAAACAGACACAAGATCCTGCTTTAGTTGGAGCTTCTGAATGTCCTGGATGTGAAATTGCATTTGAGCTTGGCGGAATAAATGGAGAAGGTCAGATTGCTGGTGGTATATCATCAAGAAGCGATTTACCTATAACATATTCTTTTAGCGATATTCACCTTCTTGGTCCGTCTCCTGATATACCACCTATTGAATTACCATCGAATGCAATACGTGTAAACCAAGTTGGATATTATCCAAGCTTAGAAAAGACTGCAACTTTAGTTACAAATTCAACAGATCCAGTCCCATGGCAGCTTCACAATAGTGCTGGAACAGTAGTAGCAACTGGTACATCAAAAATATATAAAGATTCAGTAACTGGAACAAATGTTGATAAAGCTTCAGGGGATAAAGTTCAGATAATTGATTTTTCAAGTTATAAAACTGTTGGAAAAGGATACTATCTAACTGTAGATAGTAAGTATATAGATCCAACGCTTATAGCAAGTACTACAGTTGCTGGAGCAACTCTTGCAAAGAGTATGCCATTTGATATTGGTATGGATATTTATACTCAATTAAAGAAAGATTCTATCAATTACTTCTATCAAAATAGAAGTGGTATTGATATAACAATGCCATATTGTGTAAGAACTGATCTTGCTCGTGTAGAAGGAATTAAAGATATTGCATTAAAAAATGTTCCAGACAGCGGTTATACAGGTGATAATGATACTTACAATGTTGAAAAAGGCTGGTTTGATGCTGGTGACCATGGTAAGTATGTAGTAAATGGCGGTATTTCAGTATGGACTCTTATGAATGAATATGAAAGAGCATTAAATAGTACTGATAAAACTTTAGTAACAAAAGCACCATTTGCAGATGGAACAATGAATATACCAGAAAATGCAAATAAAATACCTGATATTCTTGATGAAACACGATGGGAAATTGAATTTATGCTTGGAATGCAGATTCCAGATGGCACTTATGCTGGAATGGTACATCACAGTGCACATGATGTATCATGGACAGCACTTTGCACAAGGCCAGATGAAGATTATCAAACTAGATATGTTTATCCTCCAAGTACACAAGCTACATTAAATCTTGCAGCAAGTGCAGCAGAAGCAGCAAGATTATGGAAGAACTATGATTCAGCTTTTGCATCAAAGTGTTTAACTGCAGCTAAAGCAGCTTATACAGCAGCAAAAGCAAATCCTACTATGTACTTTAAAACAGGCGGTGATGGTGGTGGAGACTATGCTGATACAAATACAACTGATGAATTCTACTGGGCAGCATGTGAACTTTATGCAACTACTGGAGATTCAACTTATTTAGCAGATGTTAAAACTAGTGATAAATATTTACAAATGCCTACATCTCTTATAGGTGGGGAAGATATAGGAAGCAATGGAGCATTTGACTGGGGTAACGTTGCTGGACTTGGTACTTTAACACTTGTTACAGCTAAAAATAGTTTGCCATTTACTGATATTGTAACAGCTAAAGCTAATATTGCAAAAGCAGCTGATTCATTTATAAGTACAGAAAATACTCAAGGATATGGATCAGCAATTACTGAAGCACTAATGACAGTTTCAACTACTGGAGAAAAAATTACTGGATATCCGTATGAATCAAATTCATATATTGAGAATGAAGCAATTGTAATGGCTTATGCATATGATTTTACGGGAAATGTAAAATATATAAATGGTGTTGCTGAAGCAATGGACTATTTGATGGGCAGGAATCCAAATATACAATGTTATGTAACAGGATATGGTACAAATGCACTTAAAAATCCGTATCACAGATTCTGGTCATATCAGGAAGATAACACATATCCACAAGCACCTGCTGGATGTATAAGTGGAGGCCCTAACTCAGGACTTGAAGATCAATTGGTGTATGGTTTGGGTTGGAAAGCATATACAAGACCAAGTGAAAAGAACTTTACTGATAATATTGAATCATGGTCAACTAATGATGTTTCAATTAACTTGAATGCACCATTATCATGGCTTACAAGTTATATGGATTACTCAGTACCTTATCCCCCTATACCTTCTATTGGCGATGTAAATACTGATGGAAAGATTAATGTTCTTGATTATCTATTATTAGAAAAAGCAGTAAATGGTAAAGTTACTTTAACAGGTACTAAACTTAGGAATGCTGATACAAATGATGATGGAACTGTTACATCTGCAGATTTAACATCTTTAAGAAACTACTTAATTCATAAAGTAAAAGCATTACCATCTAAATAATTTAGTAAATGCTTATTAAATACAGTAATGTATTTAATAAGCATTATTTTTAAGTAAAATTCAAACAAATAGTAAGTAAATAATGAACATATTATATAGTTTATTAAGTAATAAATTACTTAATAAAATTTGAAATTGTTTTCATAAAACTATTTTATTTTAAATTGCTTTATGATATAATGTTAATGGTAATAAGTTCTCATAAATTTTAATGCTTATAATTTTTATCTTTTTAAATTATGTAATTTTTAAGAGGATTTTTTTATTTTTAAGATGATTAAAATATATTATTATTTACGAAGTTTTAGTTAATTTGGTAATTATAAAATTATTTAGGGGAGGAATAAACTTATGAAAGGCATTATTAGTAAAAAAGTTGTTGCAGCAACTGCGGGTATAGCTTATTTATTATCTTTAGCATCATTTACCACAGCATCTGCACCAAAAACTGCTGTTGTTAACAAGGTTTTAACAACAACAGGTGTAGTAAATAGTCAAGCTTACAATTTTAACAATGTAAAAATTACAGGAACAGGTTATATACCTTCAGTAATTTTTAATCCAACAGAAAAAGATTTAGTTTATGCAAGAACAGATATGGGCGGTGCATACAGATGGGACAAGACAACGAGCACATGGAAGCCATTAACAGACTGGGCGGGTTTTGATGATTGGGACTTTTTGGGCTGCGAAAGTATAGCAACAGATCCTATTGAAACTAATAGGTTATATATTGCAGCTGGTACTTACACAAACAGCTGGAGTCCTAATAATGGTTATATATTAAGATCTACAGACAAAGGAAATACATTTCAGAAAACACAGCTTCCATTCAAGTTTGGCGGAAACATGCCAGGAAGAAATGCTGGTGAGAGACTTGTAATAGATCCAAATGATGATAAAATTTTATATTTAGGAGCAAGAAGCGGAAATGGACTTTGGAGAAGTACAGATTATGGTGTTACATGGTCTCAGGTAACAAGTTTCCCTGATCCGGGAAATTATGTAAAAGACCCTTCTTTACCATACACTGCAGATAAACTTGGAATACTTTGGGAAGTATTTCAGCCAACTACTGAAGCAAAAGGAACACCTACACAAACAATATATGTAGGAGTTGCAGATAATGATACTACAAGCAATAATATTTATTGCTCAACAGATGGAGGTAAAACTTGGAAAGCACTTGCTGGACAACCTCATGGAATACCTGCATCTGCAGATGGTTCTGTTAAAGCTACTGGATTTCTTCCTCATCATGGAGTTCTTTCTTCAAATGGAAATCTATATATAACATACAGTAATACAGATGGACCTTATGATGGTTCACTTGGTGCAGTGTGGAAATATGATACTAAGGCTAAAACTTGGACTGATATTAGTCCAGTACCTGCAATTAAAGATGGTAAAGTTAATGCTGATGAATATTATGGTTATGGTGGACTAGCAGTTGATGCACAGCATCCAGATACTATAATGGTAACTACATTAAATTCTTGGTGGCCTGATGCAAATATCTTCAGAAGTACAGATGGTGGAAAGAGTTGGTCATCAATATGGTCTTGGAATGGATATCCAGATAGAACTTTGCGTTATACTCAAGATATTTCAGCATCACCTTGGCTTACTTTTGGTGCAAAACCAAGTACAGATGTTAGTAATGGTATTGCTCCAAAACTTGGGTGGATGATAGGCGATATAAAAATAGATCCATTTAATTCAGATCATATGTTATATGGAACAGGAGCAACACTTTATGGTTCAGATAATCTTACAGATTGGGACAAGGGAACAAAGATTACAATTTCAGTTAAAGCTCAGGGAATTGAAGAATCAGCAGTACTTTCTTTAGCAGTGCTTCCATCTGGAACATTAATGAGTGGTATTGGTGATGTAAATGGATTTAAGCATGATGATATAACAAAATCACCTACTGATATGATTCCATTTGGTGCTTCAACTACAAGTTTAGATTACGCAGAGCTTAAGCCGTCATTTTTAGTACGTGTTGTAAATCCTGATACTAATCATCCTAACCAGAAATGTTCGTCCTATACTTATGATGGCGGGTCAAACTGGTTTAATGGAAATGTTGATATACCAGGAATGACTGGTGGAGGTACAGTAGCAGCAGCAGCTGATGCAAGTTTAGTTTTGTGGGCTCCTGATGGAGGTGCTGTTAGTTATTCAAAAGATAATGGAAACTCATGGAAAGCAAGCACAGGTATACCTCAAGGAGTAAAAGTTGCTTCTGACCGTGTAAATCCAAAGAAATTTTATGGATTTGGAAATGGTAAATTTTATGTAAGTGTAGATGCTGGCGTATCATTTACTGAGTCAGCTGCAACAGGTCTTCCTTCATCAGCTAATATTAAAGCTGTTCCAGGTATTGAAGGAGATATATGGTTAGCAGGTGAAGATGATACTGTAAAAGGTATGTGGCATTCAACAGATTCAGGTGCTACATTTACAAAGTTATCAAACGTTGATGCATCTGATACAGTTGGATTTGGTAAAGCAGCACCAGGGAAAACTTATATGGCAGTATATACAAGTGCAAAGGTAAATGGTGTGCGTGGTATATTCCGTTCAGATGATGCAGGTAAATCATGGATAAGAATAAATGATGATCAGCATCAATATGGCTGCACAAATGCATGTATTACTGGAGATCCAACTAGATATGGAAGAGTTTATATAGGTACAAATGGACGTGGTATAATATATGGCGATATATCACCAGCACCTGTTTTAATAGGAGATTTAAATGGTGATAAGTTAATTGATACAAATGACTATACACTTTTAAAGAAATATCTTATTAGATCAATAAAGAGTTTCACTGTAAGTAATGGTTCTACAGCAGCTGATGTTAATGGTGATGGAAAGATTAATGTATTAGATTATCTTATGATGAAAAATTATATTAATAAAAAAATTACTAAATTCCCAGCTCAAAAATAAATAACTCAAATTACAAAGCTGCAGCATATAAATTTGCTGCAGCTTTAATTTTTATATTAGGACAAAGTAATCTGTCCTAATTAACAGCATCTAAAAAATAATCTACATAATATTGCAATAATAATTATTGTAATAATTATAGATTTAATATTTCCAAACTCACAGCATTCCTCTTCCTCACAATGTTTGTGGTGTCCCATAATTATCATCCTCCTCATTTACTGTCCTTGGTCACAAAGTTCTAATAAATTTATAAAAGAAGCTTTACCTCACTATCATTTAAAAATTGATTAGAACTAAATGTGACTAAGGAAAGTTTACTATACTATATACTATTTATAAAAATAAAAATTGTTACAATAAAATAAAAAGTGATATAATAATTTAACAGTATGTAATAATAATGAAAGGAAAATAAATATAATGAATGTAATTGATAGATTTATTAACTATGTTAAGTATGATACTCAATCTGATGATGAAAGCATAAACATTCCAAGTACGGAAAAACAAATTATTTTTGCTGAAAAAATTGTTCAGGAGCTTAAGAAAATAGGAATTAAAGATGCTGAAGCAGATCAATATGGATATGTTATGGCTGAGATTCCATCTAATATTGAAAAGAAAGTGCCAGTAGTAGGTTTTATTGCTCATCTTGATACATCGCCTGAAATGAGTGGAAAAGATGTAAAGCCTCAATTTGTTCAAAATTATGATGGAAAGGATATAATTCTAAACAGAGAGAAAAATATAGTTTTATCATCTAAAGAGTCTCCAGAGTTAAAAAAATATACAGGGAATACATTAATTACCACAGATGGGACTACGCTGCTTGGAGCAGATGATAAGGCAGGTATTGCTGAAATAATAACAGCTGCTGAATACTTATTAAACCACCCTGAAATATCACATGGAACAATAAAAATAGGATTTACTCCTGATGAAGAAATTGGGCATGGTGCAGATAAATTTGATGTAGAAAAGTTTGGTGCTGATATTGCTTATACAATTGATGGCGGGAGCATAGGAGAGATAGAATATGAAAATTTCAATGCAGCAGCAGCAAATATAATTGTAAAAGGTAAAAATATTCACCCAGGATATGCATATAATAAAATGATAAATTCAATTTATATTGCAAATGAATTTATTTGTATGCTTCCAGAAAATGAAACACCTGAAAAAACATTCGGCTATGAAGGTTTCTTTCATTTAATTTCTGTAGTTGGAGGAGTTGAAGAAACAAAGCTGAAATATATTATTAGAGATTTTGATTTAAAGAAATTTAATATAAGAAAAGAAAAAATGATAGAAATTACTGAGAAATTAAATAAAAAATATGGAGAAGGTACGATTAATATTGAAATAATTGACCAATACTTTAATATGAAAGAAAAAATTGAACAGGTTAAGTATGTGGTTGATATTGCTATTGAAGCTATGCAGCAGTGTAACATTACTCCTATAGTAACTCCTATAAGAGGCGGTACTGATGGAGCAAGGTTATCGTTTATGGGGCTTCCAACACCTAATATATTTACAGGTGGAGAAAATTTTCATGGCAGATATGAATACATTCCAACTTTTTCACTAGAAAAAGCAGTAGAACTAATAGTTAAAATATCACAGCTATACTCTAATAGCATTAAAGAAAATTAAACAATCTTTCATATCTCAATTGTGAACTGTGAATTGTCAACTGTCAATTGTCCATTGTCCATTGAAAAGGTGGTGTTATTAATGTCTAAAATAAAAAGTTATTTTATTTGTCAGGAGTGTGGATACAAAAGTCCTAAATTTATGGGAAAGTGTCCAGAATGCAGCAAGTGGAATAGTATGATAGAAGAGCAGGAAACCTCAGTCGATTTCCAAAGAGCAATTACTATAAGCAGCGGAAATATTCCAAGGAGTATAAAAAATATTAAATCTGGGGAATATGAAAGATATGATACTGGAATAGCAGAGCTTAATAGAGTTTTAGGAGGAGGACTTGTAAAAGGTTCTTTGACTCTTATATCTGGTGACCCTGGTATTGGAAAGTCTACACTGCTTTTACAGACAGCTGATAATATTGCAAAAAAAATTGGAAAAGTATTATATGTATCTGGTGAAGAATCTGAAGAACAGATTAAAATCAGGGGAGATAGATTAGGTGCATTTTCAGAAAATTTATACATACTTTCAGAAACAAATGTTGATATTATTGAATCACATATTAATAACCTTGAGCCTGTTTTTGTCATTGTGGATTCTATACAAACACTGTTCAAACCTTCAATTACATCAGCACCAGGCAGCGTTTCTCAGGTTAGGGAATGTTCAAATGATCTTATGAGAATGGGTAAAACCAAAAATGTACCTTTCTTTATTGTTGCTCATGTTACTAAACAAGGGGAACTAGCTGGACCAAGAGTGCTTGAACATATGGTAGATACTGTACTTTCTTTTGAAGGGGAAAGAACTGAGGATTTTAGAATACTTCGTACATTAAAAAACCGTTTTGGGACAACTAGTGAAATAGGAGTCTTTGAAATGCAGCAAGAGGGGCTTAAAGAGATTTCAGATCCATCAAGGGTATTTCTTGAAGAAACCAGCTTTCAGCAGGAGGGTTCTGTAGTTATAGGTGTTATGGAGGGAACAAGACCTATTTTAGTGGAAATTCAAGCATTAGTAAGCGAAACTAAAGCAGTTATGCCTAGAAGAACTTCAGTTGGAATTGATTCTTCAAGATTAAATTTAATTCTTGCAGTATTAGAAAAAAAACTTAGAATTCCATTTTATAATTGTGATGTGTATGTTAATGTAGTAGGAGGACTTAATATTGAAGGTACGTTTGCAGATTTAGGTCTTACATTAGCACTTGTTTCCAGCGTAAGAGGAAAAGAAATTCAAATGGAAAAGTCTTTGATTGTTGGAGAAATAGGATTAACAGCAGAAGTAAGGCCTATATCTCATTGTGAGAGATTAATTAATGAAGGTAGTAAAATGGGATTTAAAAATGTTATAATTCCTTATAGAAATAAGGAAAAAGTACATAATAAAGATATTAATATAATTGGAGTTTCTTCCATAAGAGAAGCCATCAGTAAAGCTTTTAGGCCAACCACATAAATTGGCAGTATTGTTATTCAGGAGTTGATTAAATGAGAATTGAAAAGGATAAGGAATTGTTAAATGTTTTAAAGATAATGGCACCAGGTACATCACTTAGAGAAGGACTTGAAAATGTATTAAAGGCTAAAACGGGAGGTCTTATAGTTCTTGGAGATACAGAACAGATTTTAAAACTTGTAGATGGCGGATTTTCGATAAATGTTGATTATACACCTTCTTTTGTATATGAATTAGCAAAGATGGATGGTGCCATAATTATAAGCAGTGACTTAAAAAGAATATTATATGCTAACACCCAGCTTATACCAGACTCAACCATTCCTACAAAGGAAACTGGAACGAGGCATAGGACTGCTGATAGAGTGTCAAAGCAAACAGGCAGTATTGTAGTAGCTATTTCAGGAAGAAGAAGTATTATTACAGTGTATATGGGAAATATGAAGTATGTTTTGAGAGATAGTAATGTAGTTCTTGCAAGAGCAAACCAAGCGCTGCAGACACTAGAAAAATATTCTGTAGTGCTTGATAGAATAATAAAAAACCTTAATTTGATGGAGTTTCAGGATTTAGCATCTTTGTTTGATGTTGTTACAGCAATTCAAAGAAATGAAATGGTTATGCGGGTTGTAAGTGAAATTGAAAGATATATCTGCGAGCTTGGAAATGAAGGCAGGCTTATATTTATGCAGTTAAATGAGCTTACTAAAAATGTTGAGCAGGAAGGAATACTGTTAATAAGGGATTACTGCCAAGATAATATAGATTACAATGAGGTATATAAACAGATTCAAATGATACCATCAGAGGAATTGTTAACTTTAGAAGCTATCGCAAAGATTCTTGGGTATTCATCTGTGAATTTAATGGATACATTTATATCATCTAGGGGATATAGAATTCTTAGTAAGATTCCAAGAATACCAGTTAGTGTGACAGAAAATGTGGTTAAACACTTTAAAGAATTAAAGGCTGTTGAAGAAGCTACAAATGAGCAGCTTGATAAAGTGGAAGGTATTGGAGAAGCAAGGGCAAAGACTATTAAGAGTGGATTAAGAAGGCTAAAAGAGCAGGTTTTAATAGACAGATAACAAAAAATAAAGAGGCTGTACAATAAACTAAAGCATGTTCAAGTTTAATTTGTATCAGTCTCTAAAGTTTTATCTAAAGTTAAATTTGCCAAGGGTTTCAATATTATCATATTCCTTTAAAAGTATATCATAGAGATTTAAATCTAAAAGATTGCATAAAGATGCAAGATAAAAAAGATTGTTTCCAATCTCACTTTCAATTACATCACGGCAGTTACTGCAAAGCTGACCGCTTATGTGAGTCTGCATTTTATCTTTTAAAGAATCTAAATCATCTAATTCTTGTGTTTCATTTTTTTTCTTTGAATCAATCTCGACACATCCACACCTCGTTATAGATTTTGCGACTGCTCTATTAATTCTTCCACTAGACTCTTGAAGCTTTGTTAATATATCTAGTATACTTCTATGACGAAGTAAAGATTCGTTTACAGAATTTTGAAAATTATCAAATATTACATCTTTCATTAGGCTCAACTCCTCAAATGAATTATTTAATTTAATTATAATTAATTTTATGTATTTTTGTCAATAAAATAAAGTACATATTTGTCTTTCTATTTATATAATAAACCATAAAGATATTTAAGGATAGGGGGATGAATATGATAAAATATAGTGATAAAATATTTGTACCAGCTTATGGTGCAGGTGTTGTAGTCTGTTCTGAGGATAAAAAAATAAATGATAAAGTACAAAAATATATATGTATTTCCCTCTTACTTGATAATATGAAAATGTTAATTCCAGAAAATAAGTTAATCGATTATAGAATAAGAAGTATTGTCAGTGAGGATATAATAAATGATGCACTTAAGATAATAAATAATGAACCTGAATATATTGAAAAAAAGTGGGGTAAAAGATATAGAAGCAATAATGAGAAAATTCACTCAGGAGATATTTTTAAAGAATGTGAGGTAGCAAGAGATTTATATTATTTAAAAAAGAATGAGATAATGCCTCCAGGAGAACAAAAGATATTAGAAAAGGCTGAAGGAATGATTGCCAGCGAAATTTCATTAGTATTTAGCTTATCATTAAAAGATAGCTATGATAAATTAAGAAAATTTTAATATTAAGAGAAATTTATTAATTAAACAGATGCCATTATTATTGCAATATGATGGTTATTATATTATTATTAATATAAGTAAAATATTTTTATAAATTAATGGAATATTTATACAACAGTTGCATATTATATTTTCCTCATCACATTTAGTTTCGCTCAATTAATAAATAATAGCGGAAATAAGATTGTTTTAGAAATTTAGTGGAACTTTGTGACCGAGGATATAAAAAATTTATCTATTTGTTTTATACTGTGGATAAAAAACAAAAATATGTCAATAATTACTTTATATAATAAAAGGAGGGGATTAAAATTATCAAAAATATTTTTAGAACTTTATTTACTATTATTGGACTTATTATAGGTTTCTTTTTTGCACATTTGCTTTTACAGCTTGATTTTTTCATTAATTTTAATAAAAATATATTTACTGTTATATTATTTTATCTAATTGCAACTGTATTTTTTGGACTTTTATTATTTTTATTTTCACCAATTGTTATTAAATATATTATTATAGTAATTGAAAAATTTGAAAAAAAGATACAAAGGATGCCAATAAATCAAATTGTATATGGATTAGCAGGTGCACTTATTGGATTATTAATTTCATTTCCCATTGTAAGTTTGTTTTCTGGCATTAATGTAGTTGGATTGATAGTTGCAGTTTTTGTTTATGTAATAATGGCTGTAATTGGTGCAGATATTTCAGTAAGAAAACGAGAAGATATTACTAACTTCTTTAGTACATTTAAGAAAAGTAGTGCAAATAAAGACAAAAAAGATAAATTATTATCAAAGGGTTCACCTAAAGTTTTAGATACATCGGTAATAATTGATGGCAGAATATTTGATTTATGTCAAACTGGATTCATAGAAGGAACTCTTATTATACCTGCTTTCGTTTTACAAGAATTAAGACATATAGCTGATTCTTCAGATAATTTAAAAAGAAATAGAGGTAGAAGAGGTCTTGATATTCTTAATAAAATACAAAAAGAGTTAAAAGAAGTTGATGTTCAGGTTACTGAAAAAGATTTTCCTCAAATTGCTGAAGTGGATAGCAAATTGTTAAAGCTTGCACAAGAGTTGAATGGCAAGGTAATTACAAATGACTATAATCTAAATAAAGTAGCTGAATTTCAAGGCGTACCTGTACTGAATATCAATGAACTTGCGAATGCAATTAAGCCGGTTGTACTTCCAGGAGAAGAAATGAGAATTCAAATTGTTAAGGATGGAAAGGAATCAGGGCAGGGAGTAGCGTATTTAGATGATGGTACAATGATTGTTGTAGAAGGTGGAAAAAAATTCATTGGAGAAACAAAAGATGTAGTGGTAACATCAGTTTTACAAACAGCTGCAGGAAGAATGATATTCGCAAAACAAAAAGAAGCATTAGGAGTATAGGAGAAAGTAAATGGGAAAGAATTGTGCAATTATTTTAGCGGCAGGAAAAGGAAAGAGAATGGGAGCAGACAAGAATAAACTTTTTCTACATATTGTTGATAAACCTGTATTGTATTATACTATAAAAACTTTTTCCGAAAATAATAACATTGATGAAATAGTAATTGTAACATCAATAGATGATATGGAATACTGTCAAAAGGAAATAATTGATAAATTTAGCTTTAAAAAAGTAAGAAAAGTTATTGTAGGAGGTCTTGAAAGGCAGGATTCTGTTTTACAAGGCCTTTTGGCTCTTACAGAATGTGAAATAGTACTTATTCATGATGGTGCAAGACCATTTGTGAGCCAAAAGATTATAAATGAAGGTATAGAAAATGCTAAGCAGTTTAAAGCATGTGCGTGTGGAGTTATACCAAAGGATACAATAAAAATTATAGATGAAAATAAATTCTCAGCAGGTACTCCTGACAGAAGCGGATTATTTTGTGTTCAAACCCCGCAATGTTTTGATTATGAACTAATTTTAGAGTGTCATAAAAGAATAAAGAAAGATAACATAATTGTTACTGATGATACTATGGCAGTAGAAAGATATGGACATAAAGTATATCTTTTTGAAGGAAGCTATAATAATATTAAAATTACAACACCAGAAGATTTAATTGTTGGAGAGAATATACTAATGGCAATGAGAAATCAGCTATCGACTAATGATAATAATTTTTAGAGTATTTGCTGAAATAAGCCTATGTATTTCTATCGATTTGTGATATTATTAACATATGAAATTTTTATATAGGAGACTATAGTTGTGTGGAGGTAGAAAAATACTGTGAAAATTTTTAATACAATGACGAATAGAAAAGAAGAATTTATACCTATAAACCCCAAAGAAGTTAATATGTATGTCTGCGGTCCTACAGTATATAATTTTTTTCATATAGGTAATGGAAGAACCTTTATTGTGTTTGATGCAGTAAGAAGGTATCTTGAATATAGAGGATATAAGGTAAATTTTGTTCAAAACTTTACAGATATTGATGACAAAATGATAAAAAAAGCAAATGAGCAAAGTACAACAGTTAAAGATATAGGCGATGAATATATTGCAGAATATTATAAGGATGCTGATGCTCTTAATATAAAAAGAGCTACTGTTAATCCAAGAGCTACTGAGTTTATTGATGAAATAATAGCTTTTGTAAAAGAACTTGTAGAAAAAGGCTATGCTTATGAAGTTGATGGAGATGTGTATTTTAGCACAAAGAAATTCAAGTCATATGGTAAATTATCAGGACAAAATTTAGATGAACTAAAAGCAGGAGCAAGTGAAAGAGTAAATTTAGATGAAAAGAAGAATGATCCTATGGATTTTGCAGTTTGGAAATCACAAAAACCAGGCGAACCTGCATGGCAGAGCCCTTGGGGGATGGGAAGACCAGGCTGGCATATTGAATGCTCATGTATGGCACATAAGCTTTTAGGAGATACTATTGATATTCATGCAGGCGGAGAGGATTTAGTATTCCCTCACCATGAAAATGAAATTGCACAAAGTGAATCGAGAACAGGAAAACCTTTTGCAAATTATTGGATGCATTCTGCATTTATAAATATTGATAATAAAAAAATGTCAAAATCATTGAATAACTTCTTTACTGCAAGAGAAATGCTTCAAAAGTATAATTCTGATGTTATAAGGCTGTTTATGTTAGCAGGTCATTATAGAACTCAGTTAAATTTCAGTATTGAACTTTTGGATTCTACAAAAGTTTCTTTAGAAAGATTATATAATGCAATAAGTAATCTTGAAAATCTTTTAGAAGAAGTTAAACGTCAAAATTTGAATGATGATGAAAGAGAATATACCAAGAATTTAGACTCATATAGAGATAAATATATAGAAAAAATGGATGATGATTTTAATACTGCAGATGCAGTTTCAGTAATATTTGATCTTGTAAGAGATATAAACAGTAATGTTAATGCCGGTTCTTCAAAGGATTTAGTTGTTTATTCACTTAACCTTATAAAGGAACTTGGTGAACCTCTTGGAATATTACAAAAAACTACAAAAGGCAGCCTTGAAGAAGAAATAGAAAATCTTATAGCTGCAAGGCAGCAGGCTAGAAAAGATAAGAATTGGGCACTTTCAGATAAAATAAGAGATGATTTGAAATCAAGAGGCATTGTTTTAGAAGACACACCTCAGGGAGTAAGATGGAAAAAAGCATAAAAATTCAGCAAATCCATTGACATGAAATGCACATTGTATTATAATATAACATGTTTGTATTGTAAGTGTGAAAGATCCACTAGCCCCGGATCTTGACATAGAGATAATAAAACAGAATTTTGTAAAATATTTATTATTTAAATTTTACGTAATTAAGTTTTACGTATTTGTTTAGTATTCGGGAGGGAAATAAATGAAATCATACATTGCAAAAGCTAATGAGGTTGAAAGAAAATGGTATGTAGTTGATGCTGCTGGTAAGCCTCTTGGAAGGGTAGCAAGTCAAGTTGCATCCATATTAAGAGGAAAAAATAAACCAATATTTACACCAAATGTTGATACTGGAGATTTTGTTATAATCATAAATGCTGAAAAAGTTGTACTTACTGGTAAGAAATTAGATCAGAAATTAATGAGACATCACTCTTTATATCCAGGTGGATTAAAAGAGACTCCATATAGAGAAGTTATGGCAAAGAAACCTGAATTTGCATTTTATGAAGCTGTAAGAAGAATGCTTCCAAATGGACCTTTAGGAAGAGATATGCTTAAAAAATTAAAAGTATACAGAGGTGCTGAGCATAATAATGAAGCTCAAAAACCAGAAGTATTAGAATTAAAGTACTAGTAGGAATTGAAAGGAGGAAGTAAAATGGCTAAAGTACAGTATATAGGAACTGGAAGAAGAAAAAAATCAATAGCAAGAGTAAGACTTGTACCTGGAGAAGGTAAAGTTACTATAAATAAGAGAGATATAGATAACTATTTTGGATTAGATACATTAAAATATGTAGTTAATCAACCATTAGTTTTAACTGAAACTAAAGATAAATTTGATGTTATTGTAAATGTTCATGGTGGTGGTTTAACAGGTCAAGCTGGAGCAATCAGACATGGTATTTCAAGAGCACTTTTAAAGGCAGATGAAACTTTAAGAGGAGAGCTTAAGAAAGCTGGTTTCTTAACTAGAGATCCAAGAATGAAAGAAAGAAAGAAATATGGTCTTAAAAAAGCAAGAAGAGCTCCTCAGTTCTCAAAGAGATAGTTCAAAGCTTACAAAAGTCCCGAAAACAAAGTGTTTCGGGACTTTATTTTTGTGCGCCCAAATTATAGCCCTAAAGGTATGAAATACAAAAATTATGTGTCAATTATATAAATATATTCATATAATAAAATAGAAATGTTTGTATGGAGGATATTTATGTATTGCTGTCCGTATTTTAATAGGATGTATAGAAGAAAAAGTTTTACAACGGAAGAAGCTATAATGATTGCAAAGCATTTAAATATACGATTTGATAGATTTAATGTTGAACAGTTCAGATGTGGCTTAGATGTTGAATTAGAGCATGGAGCAATAAATCCACTGACTAATTTAACTAATGATGATCCAATTTTAACAGGTAAAATAACGTTGGCACATTTAAATGAATTTCCAGACTATTATACTAGATTAACTAAAATGGAAAAAGAGGCGGAAGAATACTGGGATGTTAAAGGGACAACTTAAATTTTTATAAGTACTACCTTTATGTAATGCGGAGGCCGTTGCACTAAGTAAATTAGTGCAACAGCGTTTTTTTGGAAAAAATACGATTCCCAAGCTGAAAAAGCTCAGGAAAAGGTGTAAAACTATAGCTAGATTTCGCAGTCTTGATTTTGCTCCAGTTGCAGAAAAAATCATGACAAAAATAATTATTCAGCTCCTACTCGATTTACATAGTACCATTGAACTAAACTTCTAAAAATGATATAATTAAGGAAAGTATTCTTGTTGTATCAAAACTTTATAAATACTTTGTAAACGGTTGCACATATTTAATCTATAGCAATTATAGCTGTATTAAAAACTAATGATAAAAAATTTAAACAAAAGAGGAGATAAAAAATGAAAAAAAACATTTTAACATTAATATCATTTATTATAATATTAATGTTTATGATCCCAAAAACAAGTGCTGAAGCTGCAACAAATGATTCTTCTCCATCATCAAATCTTAAAATAGGAGCTTGGGTTGGTACTCAGCCTTCTACTACTGAACTAAATAATTTTCAAATCTTACAGAAAAGAAAACTTGATATTGTAAATATTTATGTATCATGGGCAAACAACTTTAATTATGTTAAACCATATGCAGATGCAGTTTATTCGAACAATTCTACATTAATGATGACTTGGGATGCTTGGGGTTATACTACTGTTGATATTGCTAATGGTAGTGCAGATAATTATATTAAAAATATGGCTGATAATATAAAATCTTATGGTAAGGAAATATGGATAAATCCATTACATGAAGCTAATGGAAACTGGTTCCCTTGGGGTCTTGGTGATAGTAAAGTAAATACAAATGACACATATAAATCAGCATATAGACATATAGTTGATATATTTAGAAAAGAAGGAACTGTAAATGTTAAATGGATATTTAACATAAATGTATCTAATGTTGGAACAGGTACAAGCTTTATAGGTCATTACCCTGGTGATGAATATGTAGATTATACATCATTAGATGGATACAATTGGGGAACTAGTCAGTCTTGGGGAAGTACTTGGCAAAGCTTTGATGAGGTTTTTAGACCATCTTATAATGCAATAACAACTATCAATAAACCGGTTTTTATAGGTGAAATTTCTTCTGCCGAACAAGGGGGAGATAAAGGTAAATGGATTACTGAAACCTTTAATACTATTAAAACTTCATATAGTAAAGTATTTGCAGTAATATGGTTCAGCGAAAATAAACCAGCAGAGGCAGACTGGAGAATTAATTCCAGCGATGATGCACTTACAGCATATATAAATGCTATTAATAGTTCTCCTGTTTTAAAAGGTGATATTAATGGAGATAATAGAATTAATGTTTTAGATTATTTATTACTAAGCAGATATTTATTAAATAATTCTATTAAAATTAATACTGCAGCAGCGGATATTAACAATGATGGATTGATTCAAGAGAATGATAAAATACTTTTAAGGCAAATATTAATCTGTAGAAAATAAATATTAATTCAGAAACCTTAAAAATGGACAATTAAATCTTAAAAATTAACAATATATTTTAAATATTATATATATTATAATATTATAGAAGACTTTAGTGTAGTGCTTTGTAAATTAATAATTGTTAATAAAATTGACTATAGATAGTCTCATAATAAATGTATTAATCGATAGTTTTGATATTATTTGATTTAATAGAATATGTTTAACATGTTTATGTATACGATTTAATAACAAAAGGATGTGCTGAAACATATAAAATAAATGAGTTAGTTGTATTTTAAATGGTATTAATAGCATAGTAAAATAATTTATAAAAATTTAAATAAAATTCATTTTTATAAATTATTTATTCTAATATTAAAAGGGGGTATTATATGAACCTTATGACTGTGGATAGTGTAAATAAAATTTTTATTAAAAGGAGTATTAAGTAATATGAAGAAATTTTTAAGTGTAATTCTGTCTTTAACTATCATCAGCTGTTCATTTTTTACTTCAGCAATTAAGACAGAAGCCTCAACCGACTTAAGCAATGCTACTTTATTGAATACTTATGGAAAGGCATTTGGAAAAGTAGGAACTGCAATGGGATCATATCAAATGTCAGACAGCAATGCAATGAATTTTGCAAAGAAACAATTCAATAGTATAACTCCAGAAAATGAGATGAAACCTGATGCAATTTTAGGTTCTTCTGCAACATTGATTTCTGTAGCACAAGCAAAATCACTTGGTTATTATATTCCTAGCGGATATACTGAAAGTACAGTTCCAAAACTCAACTTTTCAACTGTGGACAAGATGCTTCAGACTTGCTATGAAAATGGAATGTCAATGCGTGGACATACTCTTGTTTGGCACAGTCAAACTCCAAGCTGGTTATTTAAAACTAATTACAATGGCAGCGGCAGTTATGTTAGTCAAAGTGTTATGAATGCAAGAATGGAATTTTATATTAAATCTGTTATGGGACACGTCTTCTCAAGCAAGTATGGAAGTGTAATTTATGCATGGGACGTTGCAAATGAATACTTACATGCATCTGGTTCTGGCTCTGGATGGCAGATGATTTATGGCAATAATCTTGGAACTCAGGCAGGTTTTATAAAATCAGCTTTTCAGTATGCATATCAAGAATTACAAACTTATGGATTAACAGATAAAGTAAAGTTGTTTTATAATGATTATAATGAATATATGGAAGTTAATGATATAATCAATTTAATCAAGTATATTAATTCAAACGGTAAAATATGTGCTGGAATTGGTATGCAGTCTCATTTGAGTACTACTTTTCCATCAGTTTCTTCTTATAAAAGTGCAATGCAGTCATTTGTAAATGCAGGGTTTGAAATTCAGATTACAGAACTCGATGTTGGATGTACTGATTTAAATGTACAAGCTAAATATTATTATGATTTGATGTCTGCAATTTTATCTATAAAAAAAGCAGGTGGAAATATTTCTGCTATTGTATGGTGGGGATTAGGTGATAATAATTCATGGAGAAGCAGTGATAAACCATTATTATTTTCAAGTATAGGAGTACCAAAATCAGCATATACTTCAGTTCTTCAGGCATATTTTGATTCAGGATATACTTCTACACCAACACCAACAGTTACACCAAAGCCAACTGTTGCACCAACAGCTGTTCCAACAATTACACCAAAACCAACAGCTATACCAACAGTTACACCAAAACCAACAACTGTTCCAACAGTTACACCAACACCAACAGCTGCTGGAAATATTCAAGTAAAAATGTTTAATGGAACAACTGCTTCATCATCTAGTGCTATTAATCCTAAATTTATATTAACTAATACAGGAAATACAGCTATCAATCTGTCAAATGTGAAAGTAAGATACTATTATACTGTTGATGGAGACAAGGCACAAAATTTCTGGTGTGATTGGTCAACTATTGGAGCTGGTAATGTTACAGGCAAAATGGTAAAGATGACTACACCTAA
>JAUZPN010000060.1 GCA_030705885.1 Bacillota bacterium
ATTCGAACCTACGAATGCTGGAATCAAAATCCAGTGCCTTACCGCTTGGCGACATCCCATTATTATTGGGGTGAACGATGGGGCTTGAACCCACGACAACCAGGACCACAATCTGGTGCTCTACCAACTGAACTACGTCCACCATTATGGTGCGCCATCGGGGACTCGAACCCCGGGCACCCTGATTAAGAGTCAGGTGCTCTACCAACTGAGCTAATAGCGCATATCATGGTGCGTCTTAAGGGAGTCGAACCCCCGGCACACGGCTTAGAAGGCCGTTGCTCTATCCAACTGAGCTAAAGACGCATAATATTGTGCCTAGCACAATAGAAAGCGGGTGAAGGGAATCGAACCCTCGCGGCCAGCTTGGAAGGCTGGAACTCTACCGTTGAGCTACACCCGCATAAAAGTCGGGGTGACAGGGATTGAACCTGCGACCTCATGGTCCCAAACCACGCGCGCTCCCATCTGCGCTACACCCCGATAGTACTTATTTTTTTAAATATATTAGTACCTCTCAACGACATAGACTATTCTACACGATATATTTGAATTCGTCAATACCTATTTAAAATTTTTTTATATATTTTATCAATTAATAAGCTTATAATCGTAATATACTTGGTACAATTTTGCCGCCATCTATTTCAATAGTTGCAATACTTGGAAACCCATCTCTTGGTAAGGATGGACTTCCGGGATTTACAATCCAAATACCATCAATATATTCTATTTGAGATATATGTGTATGACCATATAAAACAATATCTGCATTAATACTCTTTCCCTTATCAAGAATTGTATCAATACTGTATTTTACATCATATTTATGACCATGAGTAATGAAAAATGTTTTTCCTTCGATTATCTCTGTACATTCGCTTTCAATTTTATTTGAAAAATCGCAATTTCCTCTTACACTTATTATTTTGCCTGAAAATTCACTAGAAAGACTAGCTGCATCATCAATATTATCTCCTAAATGTATTAATATATCTGCATTTTTTACCTTATTAATTACCTTAGAAATAGCAAATTTATATCTATGTGTATCACTTACCACAGCAGCAAGCATTTATTTATCACTCCATTCAATATTTTGACTAAGTTTTTCTCTTAGCATTTTAAGTGCTTTTCCTCTATGACTAATTATATTTTTATTGAAGCTGTCCATTTCTGCAAATGACATATCAAAAGAAGGAATATAAAATAACGGATCATAACCAAAACCATTATTACCACTTTCTTCATTTAATATATATCCTTCAACTTCACCTTGAACTTTTATTATTTTATTTTCACTAAGAATAAGAACCATTGCACAAACAAACTTTGCTCCTCTATTTTCATTTGGTATATCCTTCATCATTTCTAATAACTTCTTGTTATTTTTTTCTGAATTACCATGTTCACCTGCAAATCTAGCAGAATAAACACCTGGAGCACCATTTAATGCATCTACTGAAAGTCCTGAGTCATCAGAAAGTACCATGCAGCTGCCTTTACAATATTTATATATTTCCATAGCTTTTTTATAAGCATTATCCATAAAGGTTTTCCCATCTTCCTCAACATCTATATTTATATTAGCTTCCTTTAATGAAACTATTTCATAAGGAAAACCTGATAATATTTCCTTTATTTCTTTAATTTTATGTTCATTATTACTAGCTACTATTATTTTATTCATTTTTTATCCCCTTTGATTTTTATTTTTTCTTGTATTTAGCTTTCATAAAAAAACTTCCTCGTAAAATTAAAATTATATGCACTTTTTATTAAGATACATCATATTATTTAAATAGTAATAATTTTATGGTGGTGTATATTTTGAAATATATTGGTCCTTTTTTAAGAATGAGTAAATTAAATAAAGATAATGTTGAGAAACAACTATTTCATTTTTCTAAAGAAGCTTTAAATCACATTTTACTATATTCACGATGTGGAATAACTTCTTCTGCTGAAGAACTAAACATACCCAATAAAGATAATACCACATTTAAATCAATTTCTCCACTATTGTGTATATACAGGAAAGCAACTCCTAAACTTTTAAGACCAACCTGTCAGTCATCTTGGGACAGTGAAAGAATAAAACGAGAAATAAATGTTGGCAGTAATGCACTTATGACTTTATGTACAACTAATCTTTATTCATACTATGATAAACTAAAAGACCTAGACAAAGATAAACAGTTTTTATCTTCATTATATCGCTCACTTTCAAAAAAACAGCTGGATTTTTATGTATCGCATTTAAGAAATGATGATGGTGTATTTATTGATAAAAAAGATATTTCTGACAAAAAAAACACATCAGAAAAAAGAAAGGATGACTGTAAATTTGAACAAAAAAGCAAAAAATTTAATTTTTCAGACCAAGCATTATTTATGACAGCATTTTATAAGTTTTCTCTTCATGAAACTTCCGATGAAGGTGAGCAATATAAAAGCTTTGCTTTTGATATTTTAAAAATGCTGAACCAGTATCAAGATGAATTATACAATGTATCTGTGGAAGAATTAAATAAAATATGTTTATCTTTAAATATTCTTTATAGTGACTCTAAAAATGATTCTGTACTTCCACTGCTTATTAATCTTGCTGAGTTATTATCTGATTATTATATAAATAGTGGTTTTGATGATGCTCGAAAAAGCGTAGAAAATATATGTTTATTATATATTAATTCATTACTGACTCATAAAAATACAGATTTGCTTAAATATAAAGATTTATCAGAAGAAATATATAAAAAATTATTTAATATGTATAATTCTGAACATGGCATATTTATTAAAGATGAGGATAAAAAGGAACTTAAATTTAATTCAGCAGAAGTGGTGTTATATGATTTATGTATGTTATTACATTCAAAACTAAGTGAAAAAAGTACTTCTGATGACGACATGATTATTGTTGATGTTTTTAAGCATCAAATAGTTGATTCAGGATTAATTTTAAGCTGGCCTGAAGCTCCAAATTTAGATAATCCAGAAAGGTATAGAAACTATTCAAGTAAATCAGAAGATTTGCTTGATGAACAAGATTTTAAATTATCTTCAACTCCAACACCAGAAAGCAGTGAATATGCACCTATTTTAGGTAAAGAAATAGTTTATAATAAAAGAAAAGGTGAATTTACTGAAATAAAAGATACCTTTGAAAGTCATGATAATATGCTAATATATTTTTTAATAACTTATTTGTTATAAAATATTTATACTCTCCTCGTCACATTTAGTTCCACTTAATTTATAAATGATAGCGGAGAGAAGCTTCTTTTAGAAATTTAGTGGAACTTTGTGACTGAGGATATTATAGAAAAGCTTCCACTAAACATTAAATGGAAGCTTTTCTATAAACCTTATCAAGCATTACATTACCAATTTGGGTTATATATATGCCTCCTAAACTATTATTACTGCATACTACTGTATTATAATTATATAAAGGTATTAAAGGCATGTCATCCATTATCATTTTTTCTGCTTCCATCATTAATTTTTCTCTTTCTAAATTGTCTTGTTCTAATTTAATTTCATAAATCAAGGTATTATACTCATTATTTGAATAACCATATATATTATTTGAATTCTCATTGCTAAAATACTGTAAATATGAATATGCATCATTAAAAGATGCAGTAAAATCAGTTTTAATAATATCGTAGCTTCCTTCTTTAACAATCTGATTTAATTCATCACTACTATATCCTTTTGCTTCTATTTTTAAGCCTAAATCTTTTTTAAGAGTATCAGCAATATCATCACAATCTTTTTTATTTGATGATTCATTTAAATAAACTAATCTTATTTTATTTTTTATATCAAATTTAGAATCCATCAGCTCTTTTTTTGATTTTTCAATATCACTGCCAGCTTTAAAAAATTGCACCTTATTGCTAAAGAAAGTATTTTCTATACATGATGGAATATACCCAAGTGCTGGCAATTTTTGAGTAGAATATTCTTTTATTAGATCACTTCTATCAATATCATCAGCTATTGACTTTCTCAAATTAGAATTATTCATATTATCATTGTTTTTTAGATTGAAAATAAGCATACTTTCTGTTAATTTTGGCTCACAGAGAATTTCATTTTTTGAAATAAGATCACTCATTTCAAAATTAGGTGGATCAGTAAAAATATCAATTTTATCTGCATTAAAATCAGCTAGTGCACTTTCTCCACTTTCTATATCAGTAAAAACAATTTTATTACTTCCCACATCATCCTTATTCCAATAATTATCATTTTTAATGATTGTAATACTATTATCTGAAGATATATTTTTAATGACAAAAGCACCTGAATATTTTATTTCATTATATTTTTCTTTCCACTTTTCAAGGCTTTTGTCTACTTTTCTTAATGAAAATACTGGATCACATAAAATATTTAAAAAATATTCACATGGAGAATTTAACCTTATTTCTAAAGTTGATTCATTTAAAGCTCTAATAGCAACAGTATTGAAATTTCTCTTCTTTTCTATGTAATCCTTAACTCCAAATACATAATACAAATTACTAGCATAAATGTTACAACTGTTGTAATCTAATATACCTTTATAAAGATTAACAAAATCTTGTGCTGTTATTTTAGTGCCATCATTCCATTTTGCATTTTGCCTTATTTTAAATGTATAACAGATTTTATCATCACTTATAGTATAGCTCTCTGCTAATGCCGGAACTATTTTATTTTCTTCATTTGTTTTAACTAAACCCTCAAACAATGCACATAATAAATCCTTTGAATGTATGTCATCGTTATTTATCATAATTAAGTCATCTGGAAGTTTACCATAATTGTATACAATATAATTACGATTAACTGCAAAGCTGCTTTTACTTTTTTCTTCTATACATCCATTACAAAAAATCACTATTGGTATTAATAAAATGCAGAGTAATCTTTTCATATTCACCTCTAAAAATTTTTACTTTAATAATATAATATATTTTGATTATTGACATTTTTTCTTTAAAATAATCATACTCATAATATTTTTTACAGCACAAAAAAAGATGCTTTTTTAGCATCTTTTTAACGTTTATTTATTTCTTCCAGCATAAACTTATTAACAAGCTGAGGATTTGCCTTTCCTTTTGTTGCTTTCAATACTAATCCTACAAGGAAACCAGTAATTCTTGTTTTACCATTTTTATAATTCTCAACAGCAGCCTGATTTGAATCTAATACTTTATTTACCTCTTCAACTATAAAACCTTCATCATTATTTTGAATAAGCCCCTTTTCTTCAATTATTTCCTTTGGACTCTTTCCTGTATAAAACATTTCCTCAATAACTATTTTACCAATGTTATTTGAAATTGTTCCTGTATTTATATACTTAATAAGCTCACTTAAATCATTAGGTGTAAACTTTAAGCTCTTAACTGACAGAGCTTTTTCATTCATAAGTCTTGAAATATCGCCCATTAACCAATTTGAAGATGATTTTGCATCATTAGAAAGTTTAGCTGTACTTTCAAAAAAATCTGCCATATCAGTAGATAATGTAAGTACTCCAGCATCATACTCTGGTATTTTGTAATCTCTAACAAATCTTTCGCATTTTTCATGCATCATTTCAGGTATTGTTTTTCTTATACTTTCAATTAGTTCATCAGATATTTTTATTGTAACCATATCTCCCTCAGGAAAATATCTATAATCATTTGCCTGTTCTTTATTTCTCATAACTAAAGTTACTCCTGAAGCTTCATCCCATCTTCTAGTTTCTGTTAATAATTTTTCATTATTGTTTACTGCTTCTACCTGCCTTTGATATTCATAACTTAATGCTTTCTCAAGTGCTTTAAAGGAGTTCATATTTTTTATTTCTGATTTTACACCAAATTTCTGTGTTCCTTCTGGTCTTATTGAAATATTACCATCACATCTTAATGAACCTTCTTCCATTTTACAGTCTGAAACTCCTAATGTTGATAGTATACTTTTTAACTTTTCAAGATATAGTGTTGCTTCTCTAGGACTTCTAATATCAGGTTTTGACACTATTTCAATTAAAGGTACTCCAGATCTATTAAAATCAACAAGTGTTCCTGCTGCTGTATGTAACAGCTTACCTGCATCTTCTTCAATATGTATCCTTTCAATACCTATTTTTTTCTTTGTTCCATCTTCTAATTCTATCTCAATAAAACCATCTCTGCATAATGGTAATTCATCTTGAGTTATTTGATAATTTTTAGGACAATCAGGATAAAAATAATTTTTTCTGTCCATTCTGCTTAATTTTGTTATGCTGCAATTTAATGCAAGGCCTGCTTTAATTGCATATTCTACAACTTTTTTATTAAGCTCTGGCAGGGAACCTGGAAGTCCAAGGCAAATTGGGCAAACATGTGTATTTGCCTGACCGCCAAATTCTGTTGAGCATCCGCAGTATATTTTAGTTTTAGTTAAAAGTTCAACATGAACTTCCAAACCAATTATTGTCTCATAATTCATATTACTCCACCGTCCTCATTCTTTAAACATTTGGGCTCATCTTATGATAGTTTGTTGATTGTTCATAGCTGTATGCTATATTAAATATAACATCTTCCCTAAAATAATCACCCATAAGCTGAAGTCCGACAGGAAGACCATTAACCATACCACAAGGTACTGAAATAGCTGGTATTCCTGCTATATTAACAGGTACAGTATAAATATCAGAAAGGTACATTGACAGTACATCATTCATTTTTTCACCAAATTTAAAAGCTGTAGTTGGTGATGTTGGTGATAAAATCGCATCATATTCTTTAAAAACCCTTTTAAAATCTTGAATTATTAAATTTCTTACTTTTAATGCTTTTTTATAGTATGCATCATAATAACCAGCTGAAAGTGCATATGTTCCAAGCATTATTCTTCTTTTAACTTCTGGTCCAAAGCCCTCACTTCTTGATTTGAAATACAAATCAATGATATTATCAAAATCTTTTGACCTATGACCATATCTTATACCATCAAAACGTGCTAAATTTGATGATGCTTCCGCACTGCCTAATATATAATAAACTGCTAATGCATATTCAGAAAGTGGAAGTGAACATTCACTTATTTCTGCTCCATTTCCTTTTAAAACCTTTATTGCTTCCTCTATAGATTTTCTTACTTCGTCATCAAGTCCTTCTGCAAAGTATTCCTTTGGTATTCCAATCCTTTTACCTTTTATATCTTTTGCTAATGTTTTTGAATAATCCTGAACTGGAATATTTACTGTTGTAGAATCTCTCCTATCAAGTCCAGATATATTTTTAGCAAGAAGTGCACAGTCTTCTACATCTTTACCTATAGTTCCAACCTGATCAAGTGAAGAACCAAAAGCTGCTACTCCATATCTTGAAATTCTGCCGTAAGTAGGTTTAAGCCCAACAACTCCACAAAGTGAAGCTGGCTGCCTAACAGATCCTCCTGTTTCAGTACCTAGTGACAATGGAGTTTCCATAGCAGCTACAGAAACTGCAGCTCCTCCTGAAGATCCTCCTGGTACTCTGTCTAAATTCCATGGATTCTTTGCTTTTTTATAGGCACTAGTCTCATTAGAAGATCCCATTGCAAATTCATCCATATTTAATTTTCCTAAAACTACTGCACCTTGTTCATTAAGTTTCTCAATTACATGAGCATTATAAGGTGAAATGTATCCTTCTAATATCTTAGATGCACAAGTATTCTGGATATTCTTAACACTTATATTATCCTTAACTGCAACAGGAATTCCTGCTAACTCTCCTACTGATTCACCTTTTTCAATTTTTTGATCTATCTTTTTTGCTTCGTCAACAGCTTCCTCTTTAGCGACATATAAAAATGCTCCTAGTTTTTCATCTACTAATTCTATTCTGCTGATATAATCTTCTGCAACCTCTGATGCTTTAACTTGTTTTGATGCAATTAAATCTTTAATTTCATGAGCTCTCAGTTTGTGTAATTCCATCTATAAATCACTCCTTATTCAATTACCTTTGGAACCATATAATATTCTTCTAAACTTGCAGGTGCATTTTTTATTACATATTTTAATTCCAATGATGGTTCTATTTCATCTTCCCTGAATTTATTTTCAATATAATAGGGATTAACAACAATCTCTACATTTTCAGTATCAAGCTCATTTAACTTATCTATGTACCCAAGTACAGAATTCAAATCTCCAATTAAGGTCTGCTTTTCTTCCTCCGAAAAGTTTAGTCTAGCAAGTTCTGCTACATATTCTACATCTTTTTTTGAAACAGACATTTTGTTCCCTCCTTAAATTTGAATATTTTATTTTTCAATATTATTATATTACCATAAATATTTTATTAATTATATAACATAAATTAATATTTATAAGTAAAATTAATAAAAATACATCAATATTAATATACTATCCTCGGTAACAAATTTCCAATAAATTTATGAAAAAAGCTTTACCTTGCTGTCTTTCACAAATTAATTGGAACAAATATGATAAGGAAATTATAAAATACTGATGTATTAAATCTAAAACTATATTTTTATGAAACTCCAATAACCAAAAATACCATTGCACAAGCTGCCATAAAAAAACATACATATGAATAAGTTGAACTTTTCATATTATCTTTATAACTGAAAAGTCTTATTCCTAAAAGAATCATTGTAAAAAATATACACCATTGCAAAGTGCTGTATCCATTGAAAAACTTAAAACAAAAATTATTAAAATGATAATTAAAATAATAAGTTGTTAATAATGTAAGCATTAATGTAAAAATAGTACATGTAACAGAAAGCCATACTAAAATATTTAGTGCTTTCTTCATTTTATCATCCCCAATACATTTTAAACAAAATTCTCATAAAACCTATAATAAGGTGTACATCGGATATTATTTTAATTCTTTTGATTTAATTTGTAAATAGTTTAAATAAATATCTTACAAATTTAATATTTTTTTATTAAATTCTTCTTCATTTAATATTTTTACTCCTAATTCTAAAGCTTTATCATATTTTGAACCTGGATCTTCGCCAACTAAAACATAGTCAGTTTTCTTGCTAACACTGCTTGAAACCTTTGCTCCTAAGCTTTCAAGTTTTTCTTTAATTTCAATTCTGCCATATCCTTTAAGTGAACCTGTAACTACTACTGTTTTATTCATAAAATCATTTTGTACTGCTTCCTCTTCTTCAAAATTAGGTGTAACCCCAAGTTCAATAAGTTCCTTAATGCTATTTAGTATTGCATCATTCTTGAAAAACTCTATAACACTTTGAGCTACAATATCACCAATATCTTGAATTGATATAAGGGAATCAAAATCTGCATTTTTAATGCTTTCAAAATTCTTAAACTTTTTTGATAAATCTCTTGCTGTTTTCTTACCAACATTAGAAATACCTAGTGCAAAAATAAAAGATGCTAAATCACAATTTTTACTTTTTTCTATTGAATCTAAAATATTTTGTGTTTTCTTTTCTCCAAATTTTTCCAATGTTAATAGTTCTTCTTTTTTTATTCTGTACAAATCAGCTATTGCTTTAATTCCAAGCTTTTCATAAAATTGCTCAGCTGTTTTTTCACTAAAACCTTCTATATTCATAGCTTCTCTGCTTGCAAAATGAACAATGCTTTTTACCATTTGAGGTCTGCAGGATAAAGTGTTTTCACAAAAATAATGCACTCCTTCACGTATAATTTCTCCACCACAATAAGGACACTTTTCTGGAGGAGCTATTTCTTTAGTATTATCTGCATCATCTTCTTCTGATATTCCCATTATTTCTGGTATTACATCATTTGAACGCCTTACAAATACCTTAGAACCAATTTTAACGCCTTTTCTTTGAATATCATCCATATTGTTTAATGTAGCTCTCTTAACTGTAACTCCAGCTAATTCTACAGGTTCAAGCAGTGCAGTTGGTGATACTCTGCCGCTTCTTCCTACATTCCACTCCACATCTAATAAAGTTGTTGTCGCTTCCTGTGCCTCAAATTTAAATGCAATTGCCCATTTAGGAAATTTAATTGTATATCCCATTAATTCTCTTGTCCTAATATCATCTATTGCCAAAACCACTCCATCTATATCGTAGCTTAAATCATCTCTTATATTTTTAATATACTCAATTTCCTTTTCAATTTCTTCTAGTTTGGTACATATCTTTATGTACTTATCCACAGGCAGCCCATTATTTTTGATAAAATCCATCATTTCTATATATGTATTGAAATGTATGCCTTCATTGTATCCTACATCATAGAAAAAAGCTGATAGATTTCTCCTTGCTGTTTCCTTTATATTTAAGTTTCTTAATGCTCCTGCAGCACCATTTCTCAAGTTTTTTAAAGGAACTTCTGCACTTTTGTTATATTCAGCAAAAGCTTCTTTTGTCATTATTGCTTCACCATGAATTTCAACTGCTGAATCATAATCAATTTTAAGAGGTAATGATTTTATTGTTTTAGCTTGTGCTGTAATATCTTCTCCAACTTCACCAGTTCCTCTTGTTGCTGATTTTATAAGAATTCCATTATCATCATAAGTACAATTAATAGTGAGACCGTCAAACTTTTTTGTAAGCACATATCTTAAGGATGGCAGCTGTTCTTCATGAGAAGCATTATACTCCCTGATAAATTTTTCGTTTTTTATTATCCAATCTCTAAGTTCTTCAATGCTCTGTGCTTTATCTAAACTCCACAATTTTGCTTTGTGAGTATACTTTTGAAATTCATTTAAATTTGTATCTCCAATTCTTTGAGTAGGGGAATATGGAAGAATATATTGTGTTTCTTTTTCTAAATCCACAAGTTCATAATATTTTTTATCATATTCTTTATCTGATGCAGTTGGATTATCCAAAACGTAATACTCATAAGCATATTTATTTAACTCTGAAATAAGTTCATTTATTCTTTGTTTTTTTTCACTTTCCAAGAATATCTCTCCTTTATTATAAAAGTTCCAGCGGGGCTAATCCCAGCAAAAAAGTTTTTATTCCCATATTATCAAAAGCTATTGTGAGTTTTATGTCTCTTCCATCTTTATTAATTGATATTATTGTACCTATTCCAAATTTTGCATGTTTAATTTTTCTGCCTATAGTGGCTTCACTATTAGTAAGCTTCTTTACTTCACTCTTTACTTCATTCTTTACTTCACTTTTCACATCATCATTTTTAATTAAATCTGCTACAATAATAGAATTATTATAATTTGTTTTTTTAATACTATTAGTATTGTTATATTCATTATTCATATTATAGGTTACTCTTTTAGATTCAATTTGACCGCCTGAATAGCTGTTATATGACTTTCCTATACCATTTAAATGTTCCTTCAATTCTTTTGGAATTTCATTTAAAAATTCAGATTCTTCATATCCTACAGTTCTTCCATAAACTCTTCTAACTTCAGCTGAAGTCATGAAAAGCTTTTTCCTAGCTCTTGTAATTCCAACATAACATAATCTTCTAGATTCTTCCATTTCCTTATCATTATTAAAGGCTAAACTGCTTGGAAACAAACCATTTTCCATACCAACCATAAATACAACTGGAAATTCGAGTCCTTTTGCACTATGAAATGTCATAAGTACAACATTCCCTGATTTTTCATCCATAGAATCAACAGCTGCAACTAATGCAACAGTTTCTAAAAATGCTTCAGCTGATTTATCTTCTGAAGAATTTTCAAATTCAACTGCAGCAGAAATAAGCTGTTCAATATTTTCGCTTCTGCTTTGGTACTCTATTTCATTAGAATTCTTAAGCTCCTCTACATATCCTGTTTCATCCAGAATAGCCTGTAATAGTTCTGATACACTCATCATATCTTTTTTTGCTTTAAGACTGTTAATAAGTTCTGCAAATTTGCTTATTGATGTTATGCTTCTTCGAGCAATACCTGGCACATTTTCTATATCCAATATTACATTATACAAACAATCATCAATGGAATTTGCAAATTCTTGCATCTTATCTATTGTAGAATTTCCTATGCTTCTTTTAGGAACATTTATTATTCTTAATAAGCTTATATCATCATGAAAATTTACTATCAGTCTAAGATATGCAAGAATATCTTTAATTTCTTTTCTATCATAAAATCCTAATCCGCCTACCAGTTTATAAGGAATTGACTGTCTAACAAAACATTCTTCAAAAATACGAGATTGTGCATTTGTTCTATATAACACTGCAAAGTCACTATTGCTGTATCCTTCTTCTACCATCCTTTTAATCTGGTTTGCCACAAAGTTTCCTTCATCAATATCAGAAAAAGCTCTATAAACTTTAACTTTTTCTCCTGCTTCACTATCAGTTCTTAAAACTTTAGACTTTCTATCAGTATTATTACTGATTACCGAATTAGCAGCATCTAATATATTTCCTACTGAACGATAATTTTGTTCAAGCTTTACTACCTTTGCTTCAGGATAATCCTTTTCAAAATCAAGTATATTTCTTATATCAGCACCTCTAAATTCATAAATACATTGATCATCATCTCCTACAACACAAATATTTTTGTGGGATTCAGCTAAAATTCTGCTGAACTCATATTGAGACTTATTTGTATCTTGATATTCATCTACTAATATATATTCAAATTTCCTCCTGTAAAATTCCAATACATCTGGATTTTTTCTAAAAAGTTCAACAGTTTTATATATTAAATCATCAAAATCTAAAGCATTATTGCTTTTTAATTTTTTTTGATATAACAAATACACATCTGCAATTTTATTCATTCTGTAGTTTTTTTCATTATCGGTTTTAAACTGCTCTGGAGAAATAAGATTATCTTTCTGCCTGCTTATCTTTTTAATTATTTCTTTATCTTCAATATCTTTTTCATTTATGTTAAGCTCTTTCATACATTGTTTTATAAGAGTCTTTTGATCAGAAGTATCATAAATTGAAAAATTTTTCTCATAGCCTAATTTATCTATTTCTCTTCTTAAAATTCTTACACAACTAGAATGGAAAGTAGAAACCCACATTCTGTCTGCTTCATCACCAACAAGTGCTTTAACTCTTTCACGCATTTCTCCTGCTGCCTTATTAGTAAAAGTAATAGCCAAAATCTGTGAAGGATAAACTTTAAGATCATTTATAAGATGTGCAATTCTATATGTAAGTACCCTAGTTTTACCGCTTCCTGCTCCTGCTAAAATTAACAGCGGACCTTCTGTAGTAACTACCGCTTCATACTGTTCTTTATTTAATAATTCTTTTAAATTCATATAATCACCTATTTCAGTAAATATTTCTTTATTATTTTTCTTCAAAACCTATTCGTTCGAAAATAATATTATACCCATCGCTTCCATAATTTAACGACCTATTTACCCTACTTACAGTTGCTGTACTTGCACCTGTAGCTTCAGCAATATCCAAATAGGTTTTTTTCTGCTTTAACATTTTAGCTACTTGTATTCTTTGTGCCAAATCTTTTATTTCTTTTATTGTACAAATGTCTTCAAAAAACCTAGAACATTCTTCTTTGTTTTTTAAGCATAAAATAGCTTCATATAAAAAATCTAATTCTTCACATTCTAATTTTGACTTATTGTTTGGCATTCTATTCACCTCTTACTCAATATTATCATTGTTAAGAAAAATATTCTATATGTACTCAAAAATTTTTTACATAATTATACTATACTTTTCTCGTCACATATAATTCCAATTAATTTGTGAATGATAGTGACCTTCAGAAATTTAGTGAAACTTTTTGACTGATGATAGTATATATAAAAAAGAAAACAGCCCTTGGGGAGGGACTGTTTCCTTTAAAGAACAAAAAGGGGGCTATTTTTCCTTTTATTATCCTTGCAAAATATATTATATATAATTAATCTATAATATACAAGTAACTTTTTAAAAAAAAATAAAATAATTGTTTAAATTTGACATAATATTTTTAATTCTTCTTTCGACAATTCACGATACTCACCCTCTGAAAGTTTAATATCTAAACATATTTTTCCAAATTTTACTCTTTTTAAATAAATTACATTTTTATTGAGACTTTCAAACATTCTTTTTACTTGATGAAATTTACCTTCATGAATTGTAATATAAACCTCAGAACCATTTTCATCTGATTTAACAATTTCAAGTTTTCCAGGCATACACTTATATCCATCATCAAGCACAATTCCATTATTAAAAGCTATGATATCCTCTTCACAAACTTTTTTATCAATTCTAGCAAAATATACTTTATCAACATGATATTTTGGAGAAATAAGTCTATGATTTAGTTCACCATCATTAGTAATAAAAAGCAGTCCAACAGTATCTTTATCTAATCTTCCAACTGGAAAAGGATTAAAAACTTTATGTTCTTCTTCTAAAAGATCTATTACAGTTTCATCATAATCATCAAAAGTAGCAGATATTACTCCATCGGGCTTATTCATCATAAGATATATATTTTTTCTAAATTTAATTTCTTCACCAAATATTTTTATAACAGATGTTTCTGGATTTATCAGCATTCCATTATCCCTAGCTTCTATGGCATCAACTAAAACTTCACCATTCTTTATTATTGCTTTAACTTCTTTCCTAGTTCCATAGCCAAGGTTGCTTAGAACTTTATCCAATCTCTCCATAAATGTCCTCACTTTTAAACACTATTTTTTGCATAATTCTGCATTACTTTTTTTACATAATCCTGAGTTTCTGCATACTGTGGTATTCCATTGTATCTAGCTACAGCTTGAGGTCCTGCATTATAAGCTGCTAATGCTAATTCCTTAGAATTTCCATACATATCAAGAAGCTCTCTTAAATACTTTGTTCCTCCATCAACATTTTGTTCCACATTAAATGGATCACTTACTCCTAATTCAGATGCAGTAGAAGGCATAAGCTGCATAAGTCCAACAGCTCCAGCAGATGAAACAGAATTAGGATTAAATGATGATTCTTGTTCTATTACAGCATTAATTAAATTTCTATCCACATTGTATTTCTTACTTGCTTCATCAACTGCCTGATCTATAGATATATTACCACTGGTTTTAGTTTTAGCTGTAGTTGAATTTATAAGCTTTTGATTTATTGCATATTTCTGTGGTGAATCTAAATCACTAATACTAACACCATTTAAATTTGAATATATATCTCCTACCCCTAAAGTATTTTTTCCAAAATCAGGGAATAATGAATTGTCATCGGAATCTTCTCCTAAACTTCCAAGACTCGAAGTGCTGTCAGATCCATCAGAAAATAAACCTCCAAGTCCACCGCCAGATTGCAATGCATTTGTTAAATCACTGAGAGCAGAATTGTTGGAAGCATCACTTGAATTGCTGCTGCTCTCTTGCATAGATTTTATTACGTTTTCCATAATTGCTGAAAAAGAAGATGAACTTACTCCTGAATTTTTAAATAATTGACTCATTATTTGAAGTTCTAAAAGCTGGCTATTATTATCAACTTTCAATTTTTAACACCCCCAAATATAATAAAATAATTAATTTTTTATATGCAATATACTATCCTTAGGCAAAGTACTAATAAATTTCTAAATGAAGCTTAACATCACTGTTATTTATAAATTAAATAGAATTAAATGTGACCGAGGAACGTATATTTAAATTATATATATTTTTAATAATAATTTAAATTAAATTTTTGATTTAATTATACCACTTTTATTTGCTAAATGAAATTATTTTTTGTATAATTTTTATGTATAATAAATGGAGGCGATTAATGTGAAGTTTTTAAGATGGCTTGGAGGAATAATTGTTATCTTCTGGTTATTAGGCTTGTTCTTTAGATTTGCAGGTAAAATGATTCATTTGCTTATAATCGCAGCAGTAATTATATTCTTGTTTGACTTCTTTTTTGGCAGAAGACATCATTAAGTATAAAAAAGAGGATAATTATATATCCTCTTTTTTATATACTATTTTATAAATTCCTTTGCTAAAGCTTCAAATGAAGGGAGTGAATTCTCAATAGTTTTTAAACTTACGCAATATGATAATCTAAAGTACCCTGGTCCATAAAATCCAGAACCCGGAACAATAAGAAGATTATATTTTAACGCTCTGTTTTTAAATTCAATGTCATCTTCTATAAATGCTTTAGGGAAAAGATAAAATGCCCCTTCAGGCTTTATACAGGAGTACCCCATATTTATTAAACTATTATAGAGTAAATCTCTTCTTTCTTTATAAATGTTTGTATCAACTGTTACATCTAGTGACTCAGCAATTACTTTCTGAAAAAGTGCAGGAGCATTAACAAATCCTATTACACGATTACAGTAAATAAGTCCGCTCATCAATATATCTACATCTTTTATATATGGATTTGCAGCAATATATCCTATTCTTTCACCTGGTAGAGAAAGAGATTTACTAAATGAATCTACCATTATTGAATTATTAAATATTTTAAGTATACTTGGAAGTTTAACATTATCATAAACTAACTTTCTGTAAGGTTCATCTGAAATTGTAAAAATAGTAGTATTATATTCATTCTGCTTTCTTTCAATAATC
>JAUZPN010000061.1 GCA_030705885.1 Bacillota bacterium
TAGTAATATTTAATCCAGCTAAATTATAAATGATATCAGCATAAGCTTTATTTATAATTTAGTGGGATTTTGTGATTTAGTATGGCTATACTATTTAAAAAAAATTTTTTTTAAAACCTCTTGCATTTTTTTAAAAATCTGATATAATAAATTCCATGGTAATTATTCCGCGATAGCTCAACGGTGGAGCACTCGGCTGTTAACCGATAGGTTGAAGGTTCGAACCCTTTTCGCGGAGCCATTTTCATTTTTTGTATTGATTATATGGTTGAGTTGAGACCAGCATATGTGATTAATTTAAAAATCTAGTAAGAATTTTAACTAAATATAAGTATGATGATGAAGAAAAGTAATAACAAATTTATTTAAAGAGAGACTGTGGTAGGTGAAAGCAGTTATTAATCTGTTATGAAGGGAACTTCTGAATGCGAAAACTAAGAGCAGGGCTATTGCCAAAAAGGGTGGAACCGCGGAAAATATATTTCGTCCCTTAATGGTATAGGTCTTTTTTTATTGCGTAAATGTTTAATAATTATATTATTTTAGGAGGTACTTAATTATGTCATTTGAAAAAACGATGGATAAAGTTGTAGCATTAGCTAAAAGCAGAGGATTTGTATTTCCAGGATCAGAAATTTATGGAGGACTCGCAAACTCATGGGACTATGGTCCTATAGGTGTAGAATTTAAAAATAATGTTAAAAAAGCTTGGTGGAAGAAGTTTGTACAGGAAAGTCCTTATAATGTTGGAGTAGATTGTGCCATACTCATGAATAGAGAGGTATGGGTAGCTTCTGGGCATGTAGGAGGTTTTTCAGATCCTTTAATGGATTGTAAAGATTGTAAATCAAGATTTAGAGCAGATAAATTAGTAGAAGATCATATGACTGAAAATGGAGCAGAAGTAGCTAGTGCAGATGGTTGGACTAATGAACAATTGACTGAATATATAGACAAGAATAACATAGTTTGTCCTAAATGTGGAAAGAAGAATTTCACTGAAATAAGAAAATTTAATTTAATGTATAAAACTTTTCAGGGAGTAACAGAGGATGCAAAATCTGAAATATTCTTAAGACCTGAAACAGCACAGGGTATTTTCGTTAATTTTAAAAATGTTCAAAGGAGCTCAAGAAAAAAAGTTCCTTTTGGTATTGCACAGGTTGGTAAATCTTTCAGAAATGAAATTACACCAGGAAACTTTATTTTTAGAATAAGAGAATTTGAACAAATGGAACTTGAATTTTTCTGTGAACCTGGAACGGATCTTGAATGGTTCAATTATTGGAAGGATTATTGCTGGAAGTTCTTATTGGGGCTTGGATTGAAAGAACAATCATTAAGATTCAGAGATCACAAAGAAGAAGAGTTATCTTTCTATAGTAATGCTACCTCAGATATAGAATTTTTATTCCCTTTTGGCTGGGGAGAACTTTGGGGCGTAGCAGATAGAACTGATTATGACCTTAAGAAACATAGTGAACATTCAGGTCAGGATCTTAGTTATTTAGATCCAACTACTAACCAAAAATATGTACCATATTGTATAGAACCATCGTTGGGAGCTGATAGAGTTACTCTTGCATTCTTGTGTGATGCTTATGATGAAGAAGAACTTGAAGGCGGGGATGTAAGAACAGTGTTAAGATTACATCCAGCATTAGCACCTTTTAAAGCAGCAGTGCTTCCATTAAGTAAGAAACTTTCTGAAAAGTCAACAGAAGTATATCATATGCTTTTAAAGAAATTTAGCGTAGATTATGATGAAGCAGGAAGTATAGGAAAGAGATACAGAAGAGAGGATGAAATAGGTACTCCTTACTGTATTACTATTGATTTTGATACCCTTGAAGATAATGCTGTTACTATTAGAGACAGAGACTCAATGGTTCAAACAAGAGTTAAGATTGATGAGATTGAAAAGTTTATTGAAGGTAAACTTGAATTCTAGTGTATGTTGATTCGCAGAACAATAATTAATGGTTTTAAAGAGTCTGGCAGCAGGCTCTTTTTTAATTTACAATTGTCAATTAATGATTAATTTTGGGGAGGGTGTAAGGATGATATTTTTTGGGCATTTAGGGCTAACAACTGGCGTGTTTAATTTATATGAAAAATTGTTAAAAGATAAGCATCATATAGGGAAAAATACTATTGATTACAGGTTTGTACTTGCAGGCTCTATATTACCTGATTTAATAGACAAACCTATAGGAGCTTTAATATTTCGGAATACTTTTCATAATAGCCGTATATTTGCACATACACTTTTATTTTCAGTTATATTATTAATATTAGGAATATTTTATTATAGAAAAAGTTTAAAAAGCAGTATATTACTGCTTGGAATTTGCAGTTTAATTCATTTGGCGCTAGATAGTATGTGGGAATATAAAGAAATTATGTTTTGGCCGTATTATGGGCTTAAATTTCCTGCAAGGCCGGAAGGAGACTGGCTAAAAGAGGATATAATTCATTTACTCTCTAATCCTATATATTTGATACCCGAAATAGTTGGATTTCTTATAATTTTATATAATTTTATAAAATTTATTAAAAGAAAAAGGCTAATTTGCAGATAAAAATATATTTCTAGTGTAAATATATTGTTTATTGCAACAATCATAGTATAATATAGGATATAAGATAAATTATATCCAAAAGTATAGTGTGATATATATAATGCATTAAAATTGGAGTGAAACATATGACAAAAACTAAATTAGCTATTTTTAATTCTGCAATAGAAATATTTTCTAAAAGCGGATATGAAGGGGCTACTATGGATGAAATAGCATATAATGCTGGCGTTGCTAAAGGAACATTATATTATTACTTTAAAAGTAAAGAGGAAATATTTCAGTATGTTATTAAAGAAGGAATAAATGTTTTAGATATGAAGGTTTCTAATGCTTTGTCTTCAATTAATGTTTCGATTGATAAAATAATAATGTTATGTAGGGTTCAGTTAGAACTTGTATATGAACATAGAAATCTTTTTAAAGTTATATTAAGTCAGCTCTGGGGGCAGGAATTAAGACAAATAGAAGTTAGAGGTATAGTAAGAAAATATATTATGGATATAGAAAAATACTTAAAGGAAGCTATTGATGATGGAACTGTAAAAAGTAGTGAAACATCATTTATGTCATATACTTTTTTTGGAACGGTTGTAGCAGCAGCAGTTTATGAACTTATTAATGAAGATAAAGTTAATCTTGAGGAAATGGAAAAAAACTTAACCAGTTATATATTAAAAGGAATACAAAACATATAAACATTAATTATGTATAAGTAGTGTATGTAGCACGGGGAAAGTATAGCATGGGGGGCGACTTGGTTTGAATGTTTTTGTTGCACGGCAGCCAATTTTTGATAAACATAATAATGTAGTATCCTATGAGCTTTTATTCAGAAATAGTGAAGAAAATAGGTATAGCTATGATGATGGAAACAGAGCTACATATCAGGTGATTTCAAATAGTTATTCAGTAATTGGTATAGAAAAAATAACTATGGGTAAAAGAGCATTTATTAATTTTACAAGTGATAATATTAAAAATGGACTGACATATATGTTGCACAATAAAGATATTGTAATAGAAATATTAGAATCTGTAGAACCAGATGATGAAATTATAATGGCTTGCAGTCTTTTAAAAGAAAAAGGATATACTATTGCTTTAGATGATTTTGTTTATGATCCAAAATATGATAAGCTCTTGGAATTTGTTGATATAATAAAGGTCGATTTTATTAAGACAAAAGGAATCGAACGAAAAGAAATAGTAAATAGGTTTACTTCAAAAAATATAAAGTTTCTAGCTGAAAAGGTTGAAACTAGAGATGAGTATAAAGAAGCTTTAGAATATGGGTATACCTATTATCAAGGATATTTTTTTAGTAAACCTGTAATAATTTCAGGTCAAAGTATACCAGTTTCTAAAATATTTTATTTAGATATGATTAAGGAAATACATCAAAAAAACATGAATGTTGAAACATTAGAAAAAATGATAAAAAAAGAAGTTTCAATATCATATAAATTTCTTAAATTAATTAATTCACCTTTTTATTGTTTTAAATCAAAAGTAAGCTCTATGAAACAAGCTATTGTATTATTAGGAGAAGTTGAAGTTACAAAATGGCTATATATCACTATTTTGGGAGCAGTTTCAGCAGGAAAATCAGAGGAACTTATCCAAATGTCAATAGTAAGAGCTAAATTTGCTGAAAATATAACAAAAAGTATAAACTTAGATAAAATAAGCTTAGATGCTTATTTAATGGGGATGTTTTCTACTGTCGATGTACTTTTAGACCAGCCTATGAAAGATGCCTTAGATGCTATTTATATTAAAGAAGATATAAAGAAAGCAATTTTAGGAGAAAATAATTTTTTTGGAAAGCTGCTTAAGTTAATTATAAGTTATGAAAAAGGAAACTGGGAGGAAGTTTATGAGATTTCCTCAGAATTAAATATTGATAAAAAAACATTAGCTGATAGTTATATAAAATCATTTGATGATATAGTTTATTTATTATCAGAAAATAAATATTATAATAAAAAATGACCACAGAGATTAATGTGGTCATTTTGGAAAATTAAAAGAAACTATTATTGTCTAGTTTTAATGTCATCTAGACAAGGTACACAGATATTTTTTCCTTTGTAATTTATAACATCTTTTGACTCACCACAGAAAATACAAGATGGACTATATTTTCTTAATATAATGTGTTCACCTTCGACATAAATTTCAAGGGGATCCTTTATATCTATTTCAAGAGTTCTCCTTAATTCGATTGGTAGAACTATTCTACCGAGTTCATCAACTTTTCTAACAATACCTGTAGATTTCATATTGTTGCCTCCTTAAACAAATTTCGACTTCCGTCCATTAAATAATAACAAGAATAACATAAAAAGTCAATATTAAATTTCAAATTTTATTAATAATAATTAAAATTTAATGATTTATTATTATTATTATAATTATTATTTGAAATAAGTATATAAAAATGCTTTTTATGCAATTAATTTAGAATATTTTGACGAATATTGTATTAAGAAATAAGCTAAAAATTTGTATAAGTTTTCTATTATAGTATAAATAAATTAAATGGATTATTATATTGTCCGAACATAAAATAAATATTAGGCAGAAATGTTCGCTATTTTGTTGACTATTCTATGATGTTTTGATAATATTAAGTAGGTTGAGTTATAATTTGTTTGTTATATGTAGTTCTACTTAAGTTATAAGCTATAGTATAGAAAAGTTTTCTTAGAAATTTAGTGGAACTTTGTGAATGAACATAGTTATTTTGAGTTAGAAATTATAATAGTTAAATAATTAATAATGAAAGAAGGGTTTTGAATGTCTGCATTTGTAGTGCTTGGAGCTCAATGGGGAGATGAAGGTAAGGGGAAGATGACAGACTATCTTGCTGAAAGTGCTGATGTTGTAGTTAGGTTCCAAGGAGGAAATAACGCAGGACATACAGTGGAAGTTGGGGAACAGCAATATAAGCTGCATCTTATTCCATCAGGTATCTTATATGAAGATAAGTTGAATGTTATTGGAAATGGAGTAGTTATAGATCCTAAAGCTTTTTTTGAAGAAATAGATTATTTAAAAGGCCTTGGAGTAAAAGTATCACCTAAAAATTTAATTGTTAGTGATAGGGCTCAATTAATAATGCCATATCATAAAATACTTGATGCTTTAAAGGAAAAATCCAGAGGAAAGAATGATATAGGTACTACAGGTAAAGGAATAGGACCTTGTTATACAGATAAAGCTGAAAGATCTGGGATAAGAATGTGTGATCTTATGCATACTGATGTATTTAAAGAAAAGCTTCAAGAAAATATAAAAGCTAAAAATGAAATTATAACAAAAGTATTTAATGGAGATAATTTAAGCTTTGATGATATATATAAAGAATTTTTAGTTTATGCTGATAGGATAAAGCCTTTTGTTAAAGATATTTCTGTAGAAGTGTTTAATTCTATTAAAGCTGGTAAAAAAGTATTGTTTGAAGGTGCACAGGGTACTTTGCTGGATATAGATTATGGAACATATCCTTATGTTACATCTTCAAATACTATTGCAGGAGGAGTTTCTACAGGAGCAGGAATAGGACCTACATTAATTTCTAGTGCTTTAGGTATTGCAAAAGCATATACAACCAGGGTAGGAAAAGGACCGTTTCCTACAGAGCTTTTAGATGAAACAGGGGAACTGATAAGAGATAAAGGTCATGAGTATGGCGTAACTACAGGCAGAGCTAGAAGATGTGGATGGCTTGATCTTGTAATATTAAAAACTTCTGCAAGGTTGTCTGGACTTACAAGCTTTGCTGTTACTAAGATAGATACTCTTGCAGGAATAGAAAAGCTTAAAGTATGTGTTGGATATGAGTTTGAAGGTCAAGTTATTGATTACTTTCCAGCAAGTTTAGAGGATTTAGCTAAATGTAAGCCTGTATTTGAAGAATTTAACGGTTGGGATGATAGTGTTGCAGAAGCTAGAAGCTATGATGAACTGCCTGAAAACGCAAAGAAATATTTGAAGAGAATAGAAGAATTTACTGATACTAAAATATCTATTATTTCAGTTGGACCTAGAAGAGATCAAACAATTGTTGTAAGTAATATTTAAAAAATAACCTTTATTAATTATTAAAGCTTTGATATAATGATATTACTGTATTACTATAGGTGTATAATATATTAATTATACTTCCTTGTCATATTTAGTTTCACTTAATTTATAAATGATAGCAGAGAGAAGCTTCTTTTAGAAATTTAGTGGAACTTTGTGAACGAAGATAGTATATGAACAGATATTATGTTTATACTTATATAATAAGGGTAAAAAAATATTATTGTAAAGTGAGGTTTGATAAATATGATTACTAAAGATTTAACAATCGGTGAAGTTGTAAGAACAAAGCCAGAAGCTGCTGAAGTTCTTGCAGGTTTTGGAATGGGATGTGTTTTCTGTCCTTCAGCTCAAGCAGAAACTATAGAAGAAGCTGCTTTGGTTCATGGATTAAAACTTGACGAACTTTTAGAAGCACTTAATAAATAATAAAAAATAAAAGCACCTGATAGCTAGGTGCTTTTATTTTTTTTATAAAGGAGCTTTTGATTTATTGTAAATGATAGAATAATTTACTAATGCTAGCAAAGAACTTATTACAGCAATATAAATTAAATATCTTCCGTTAGTTTCATTTAAAGCTAAAACAAAAATTGCCACATAAAACAAAAGTGTAGATATTTTGCCAAACTTGTTTGAGGGGATAACAGTTCCTTTTTTATAAAGTAATATGCCACAAAAAATCATAAATAATTCCTTTATGGCTAGTATAAAAAATGCCCAAGCTGGTATGTGATTTTTTAGTACAAGACAGCACATAATAGTAATACACATAAGTTTATCAGCTAATGGATCCATAACAGTTCCCCATTTAGTTATTAAATTATATTTTCGAGCAATATATCCATCAAGAATATCAGTAAACCCAGCAGCAAAAAAAATGAATATTGGATATACTAAAGGAAAATTAAAATAGAACAAAACAGCAACTACAGGAATTAATAATATTCTAAAAATTGTAAGCGTATTTGGAACATTCATAATGTAATTGTTGACAAAACTAAATGTACCTATATTTTCCTCGAGCATATTTAGTTCCAATTAATTTAAAAATGATAGCAAGGTAAAGTTCCTTTTAGAAATTTATTGGAAATTTGTAGTCAAGGATAGTATAAACAAAGTATAAGCACTTGAGTTTTGACATACTCCTTCCTTTTTATTTTTGATATAGTTAAATTATTTCCTTTGTTTTAAAGAATATTTCATGAAGAATGCAATAATGTTAATTATTATTTAATAAGATTTAAATTAAAACTGTAAAGTGTAATCAATAAATTTTTAAAATTATTTAGGTTAGTTTAGTATTTCCTTTATTATTATATAATATGATGAAATCATATTAAAATATATCATAACATACATTTAGTTTGTTGTAAAAAATATATGATATCTTTGTATATTTGTATGCATAGATATCATATATATAGTTAAATAATGTGTATAACTTTAGAAAAACAAAAACTTATCCACAAAATGTGGGTAATTTATGCACAGAGTGTGGATAAGATAAAAATAATTTATATGTAAATAGGTGGATTATTGAATACAATATAATGGTTATAACTGAAAATGATTCCACTGTTTAATTTTAAAAATTACTTGATTATCTAAAATTAATTTGATATAATGATTAAGCGTTGTAAGTGGGTTCTGCTTAATAACATAACCTTATACGCAGAAAAATTATAATATAAAGTAACATATTAGTTCCATTGAATTTCATGGAGAGATGTCCGAGTGGTTTAAGGAGCACGCCTGGAAAGCGTGTATAGGGGAAACTCTATCGGGGGTTCGAATCCCCCTTTCTCCGCCAGTAAATCTTTCCATGCTAGCTGGGGAGTTAGCGGTGCCCTGTAACCTGCAATCCGCTATAGCAGGAGTGAATTCCTCACACAGGCTTTAGTTTGTGGGGTCTGCTTCATAAAAGTGGCGTTGAGAGCTGGGTCCTACGCAACGGAAACTCATGAACCCCGTCAGGTCCGGAAGGAAGCAGCGGTAAGTGAATCTTTTCGTGTGCCGTAGGGCAACCTGGTTTGAGCTAACTGTATGAATAACGCTCATAAATTATTAGTCAATGTGAGGTGCATGGTCTACATAATATGTTTTAGAGATGCCTTAATAAGGTGTCTTTTTTGTTATAAAATAAACTTTTTGAAGTTAACTATATAAGGTCAATGGTGTATAATATATTATTATGGATATTAAAAGATTAGTGATACATTAAGTGGACAGTTGAAAGTGGATAAAGTTTTTATATGCTGTTACTGTATATAAACTGTCAATTGTCAATTTGAATTAAATGGGTGGTGATTGCATGGCATATACAGCTTTATATAGAGAATGGAGACCTAAAACCTTTAATGAGGTAGTAGGGCAAAAGCATATAACTATAACACTTAAAAATCAGATAAAAAACAGCAGAATAGCTCATGCATATCTTTTGTGCGGCACTAGAGGAACAGGAAAAACATCTACAGCCAAAATATTAGCTAAAGCTGTTAACTGTCTTAATATAAAAGATGGTGAGCCATGTAATGAGTGTGAAATGTGCAGAAAAATAAATTCAGGGACAGCTATAGATGTAATTGAGTTAGATGCAGCATCTCACAATGGAGTTGAGAGCATAAGAGATATCATCGATCAGGTACAATATCCTCCAAGAGAAGCGAAATATAAAGTTTATATTATGGATGAAGTTCATATGCTGTCTCAAGGGGCAGTAAATGCTTTTTTAAAAACGTTAGAGGAGCCTCCTGCTAATACTATATTTATTTTGGCTACTACAGATCAGCAGAAGCTTCCTATAACAATACTCTCAAGGTGTCAGAGATTTGATTTTAAAAGAATAAGGAGTCAGGATATTTTTGAGAGGCTTAGAGTTATAATAAAAGAAGTTGGAGTATTTGCAGATGATAAAAGTTTGAATCTTATTGCCAGGATGTCTGATGGGGCTATGAGGGATGCTCTTAGTATATTGGATCAGGCAATTTCTATGGGTAATGGTAAGGTTGAGTATGAAGCTGTTATAAACATGCTGGGAATGGTTACAAATGATAGTTTATTGAAGCTAACAGATGCAATTATAGATACTGATGTTGAAAAATCCATGAAGCTTATTGATGATATAGTATTTGGAGGAAAAGACATATATAATTTTATAAGAGACATGACTATGCACATGAGAAATCTCATGATGGTAAAGGTAAGTCAAAATCCTGAGGAAGTACTTGATATGTCTCTAGAGAATATTTCTTTTTTAAAGGAGCAGTCACAAAAAATAAGAATTGAAGAAATAATGAGAAATATCAGAATACTTCAAGAGGCTGAAGAACAGACAAAATGGAGTAAGCAGAGCAGAATATATCTTGAACTATCAGTAATCAAAATGTGTAAAATAGAGTATGATACTTCAAAAGAAGTTATGCTTTCAAGGCTTAATAGGCTTGAGGAAGCAGTAAAGAAAGGTGAAATCAGTGTTACATGTGAGGCTGTAATCCCTAAAGTGGTTAGGAGTGCTGAGAAAAAGGCTGAAGTAAAGATACAGCCTGAAAAACAGTTTAATCCTAATTCTAGTTTAACATTAGACATAGTAAAAAAATCATGGAAAGATATTCTTGAAAGTTTTAAAGCTAGAAGGATGATGGTGATATATGCATCTATGTCTCCAGGTAAACCTGCTGGCTGCAAGTCAGGAATTGTTACAGTTAAGTTTGCGGAAGATTTTGCTTTTAATAAACCAAGACTTGAAAAAGAAGAAAATAGAAAATATGTAGAAGAGATTTTTTCTTTAGTGTTAAAGGAAAATGTAAAAGTGCAATATGAAGTTGACAGAAAAGAAGACATAGGTAAATCTTCAGAGGATATTCTAAAAGAAACCTTTGGTGAAGGTATAATTCAAATAAAAGATGAATAATCACAGTTTAAGCAGTAAATTAATTAAATTTCAATAATAATGTAAAAATGTAGAATTGTATTTTGAATTGGAAATATGATATAATTATTTTAATATCGTTTAATTTTAAGGAGGAAAATATAATGGCAAAAGGCGGTTTTCAAGGATATGGAGCAGGAGCCAATATGAATAATCTATTAAAGCAGGCTCAAAAAATACAACAACAGATGGAAGAAGCTAAAAAGGATATAGAAAATAAGGAGTTTGAAGCTACTGTTGGTGGCGGAGTAGTAACAGCAGTTGTAAAGGGTTCAAAACAGCTCGTAGATATAAAAATTAAGCCAGAAGTGGTAGATCAAGATGATATAGAGACACTACAAGATTTAATAATAACAGCAGTAAATGAAGCAATAAAGAAAGCAGAAGATGAGGCACAAGGGCAGATGAGCAAATTAACTGGAGGAGTAAATATACCAGGAATGTTCTAGATTTATAATTCAGTATATAAAACCTTCAAAACCTTTATGGTTACGAAGGTTTTATTTTTTTATGTATAGCTGTAATAGTTTTTACACACTATATATATGAGGTGATAAGTGTGGAAATAGATGCAGAAGATTTAAAGATATATGCTCAAGAAAAAACAAAAATGGCTTTAGAAAAGACAAATAGCATAATTAAAGAATTATACTTGAAAGGTGAAAAAATTAGTTTCAATAGTGTGGCTTCCGCTAGTGGTGTATCAGAAGCTTTTTTATACAGTAATGATGAAATTAAGAAAAGAATAGAACGTTTAGGAGAACAGGAAGTTAGTGAAAAAATAGATCAAATGAGTTAATCAAAATTCATATACAGAATTATAGGTTATAGGCTGTATATGAATTCAGCCTATAAAAAATTAATAAAACAATGTACAAGCAGATACATTAGATATATTGAGGTGAAAATATTGGAATTTTATCCTGTAGTAATAGAAAAACTTATAGAGGAGTTTGCTAAACTCCCAGGTATTGGTTATAAGACGGCACAAAGATTAACACTTCATGTGCTGAATCTGCCTGAAGCAGAAGTAAAAGAATTTGCACATGCTTTAGTTAAAGCACGAGGAACCATAAAATATTGTTCAATATGTGGAAATTATACAGATACTGACCCATGTGCCATATGCAGCAATCCAAGCAGAGATAACAGCATAATATGTGTAGTTGAACAGCCAAAGGATATAATATCAATGGAAAAAGTTAAAGAGTATAATGGAAAATATCATGTGCTTCATGGTACTATTTCTCCTATGGCTGGCAGAGGACCTGAAGATATTAAACTCAGAGAACTTATTAGAAGAATAAATGGCGAGGTTAAAGAAGTTATTGTAGCAACTAATCCTAACATTGAAGGAGAAGCTACAGCAATGTATATTTCAAAAATATTAAAACCTTTAGGTGCAAAGGTAACAAGAATAGCTCATGGAATTCCTGTTGGAGGAGACTTGGACTATGCAGATGAAGTCACATTATCTAAGGCATTAGAAGGCAGAAGGGAAATATAGAAAGAAATATAAATATTGTAAAACAAAAATAATCTTTTCTCACTATAGATAAACATCACTCAAAGTAATTAAAGTTTTGTCAAAAATCATGCGTTCAAAAGGAAGTATCCTGTTTGAACCATGATTTTTCTTTGTATGATTATTAATTTTCATCAGGTATAATTTTCAGTTCATCTATACTTATATATGGATTTTTATATCTTCCTCTATTTTGTGTACTTTTGCCATATGAAATAGCCTTTACAGGACATAAATTAATACATGCTAAACACTGAACACACATTTCTCCCCATGCTGGCTTTCTATCAATTGTGATGGTTTGACAGTTACATACACTTTTACAGATTCCACAGCCAGTACAATTATCATTTACATGAAATTTCTTTGTATTAGAAATATGCTTGTTGAATAATGGATTTATGACAGATGTAAGTACTCCAGAAAAATAACCCTTATCAATCTCAAATATATCTTCTTTTCTTCTTTTAATTATTTCATTAATATGTTTTAAGGTTTCGGAAGCTTCAGCAATTTTTTTCTCTTGAACTTCGTCTTTATCTATATCCCCTCCAATTATGTAGTTGCTAGGCATTATAATCGAAAAGCCTGATTTTAGCAAAAGACCTCTGCTGCTTAAATGTTCATCAAGTAATTTTATAGTGTTGCCTATATTTGCTCCGCAGGTTACTGCTGCAAAAATATAATTTGCATTATAGCTGCTAAGTTTTAATTTATCAATAAAATCAAGAACCATTTTAGGCGGACCCCAAGCATAAACAGGGAAAACAAAGCCTACAATTTCATTACTTTTCAATGTATAATTATAAAATTCTTTAGAATCGCTTAATTCAGAAGATATTGAAATTAATTCTGTATCATTGTATTGAGCTATGTTTTTAGCTACATATAAAGAATTACCGGTACCTGTAAAATAAAATATCATATAAAAACACCTCATAATTTTCTTATATTTAAATAAAATAATAAATATAATTGTAATATATACTGTCCTATGCAACAAAATCTTAATAAATTTATGATAGAAGCTTCACCTCACTATCATTCACAAATTAATTGGAATTAAATGTGACGAGGAAAGTATAGTATTACTTTTATTATATATTCCTTTATATGGAAAAGTCAAATAAATATTTATTATATTATAAATCAAAAATTAAGAAACAACACAAAATAATTAAAAAAATAAATAATTATATACTATCCTTGGTCACAAAGTTCCATTAAATTTCTAAAAGAAGCTTCTCCTCGCTATCATTCATAAATTAATTGGAACTAAATGTGACAAGGAAAGTATAACTAAAAGAATAAGAAAAACAACTTGTTATTATTGTAAAATGATTAAAAAAATATGTATCAGGTGATATTGTATTATATTAAAGGTATATGTTAAAATATTATTAGATTTTATATGTTTTACTGGTATATTATAGTATGATTTAGTAATAATATTTAAAATAAACTATCCTTGGCTGCAAAGTTTTGCTTAATTTATAAAAGAAGACTCTTTTTACTATAATTTATAAATTTATAGGAATTATAATGTGACTAGGAAAGTATAAAGTAATATATTAAAATGGAGTAATGAATTTTATATGGATATGATTCAAGATAATAAATCAAATGTATCAGAACAGGTTTTAAGATTTGTACAATTATACTCATCAATATGGTGGAATGCTAATTCAGATTTCCCATCATTTTTACAAGAAACAAGTTATTTGCATAAAAAAAATCAGGAAAAAGAAACAGATAAATTTATAAATCAGTTTTTTAATACAATAAAATTATTTCCATCAGGTGAAGAAGAACGCATGAAGTGGAAAAAGAATATGCAGGATATACTAAATGAATTTTTAGATAAAACTGATTTAATTTCAAATAAGGATAGTGATATTATATTTAATGGCAGCTTGATTCAGGCTACTGAAGATTTTGTAAATGAATCTAAAAGCTTTAATCCCAATATGGAATTGGAGGATATGGGGCAGGCTCTTAGAAATAATTGGGTTATGAATATAATTCAAATAATTTTTGGGAAGACACCAAAGGTTACACCATCAATTTTTGGATATAGTATGTTGTATCCTTATACTGATAATTATCTAGATGATGAAAAGATAAGTAAAGAAGATAAGTACAAAATTGGAAATTCGCTTGAGAAGAGGCTTTCTGGTCATTATATTGAGCCAAGCAACAGTTATGAAGGAAACATTTATAAGCTTGTGAATAGGATTGAAGAGCAGTATGATCACAAAACTCATCCTGAAGTTTTTGAAAGTATTATATGCATTCATAATGCACAAATGAAAAGCTTAAAGCAGCAGGGGAAATTGTGCGGACCATATGAAAAAGACATTTTAGGTATGAGCATAGAAAAAGGAGGAACCTCTGTTTTGGCAGATGCTTATCTGGTTAATGGAACACTTGCAGAAAAAGAAGCATCATTTTTCTTTGGATATGGATTTTTGCTTCAAATATGTGATGATTTACAGGATGGGAAAAAAGATTTTGAGGAATGTCATATGACCATTATTTCTCAAATGTATGGAAAATGGCATTTAGATTATATAACTAATAAATTATTTAATTATATATATGAATTTATTAATAATGCAGATTTCTTTAAATATAAAAATGCAGATGATTTAAAATCTTTAATATTTAAAAACTGCATACAATTAATATTATTTTCTACAGTTAATAATAGAAAAATGTACAGCAGGGAATACTTTAACACGATAAAAAAATATTTTCCATATACAGTTCCATATATGAGAAAAATATATAGTAAGGTTAAGAAAAAATATTCAAGTTTAAATGAAAGCTATAATGGTGTAGATGTTGAACAAATACTATTATATGCACTTAAAAAATAATGAAAGAAGATTTTATATATAAATTAAAAATATATGCATAAAAATCTAAATAACTATTTGATTTGTCTAAGATATTTTGATATCATTATAATGTAAACAATTATTAATGGAGGGGATTCTATGATTAAAAAACTTTTTTCAAAATTAGGAGTAGTCTTTTTTTTAGTTACTTTTTTATTTTCTACATGCAATGTAAACGTTATAACTTATGCTGACGACACAGGTATGCGTGATATTTCCGGTTTGGATTTTGTTAAGGATATGAAGGTAGGCTGGAATTTAGGAAATACCTTTGATGCTGGAAATGAAACAGATTGGGGAAATCCAGTCACAACACATGCAATGATTGATGAAATAAAAAAAGAAGGATTTAATACATTAAGACTTCCAGTATCATGGTATAAGCATATAGGTTCTGCTCCAACTTATACTATAGATTCAGCATATATGAGCAGAGTTGAAGAAGTAGTAAAGTATGCCTTTGATAACAATATGTATGTTATACTAAATATTCATCATGATAATACTTGGATTGTACCAACATATGCTCACGAGGCTCAAACAGAAGATGAACTTACAAAAGTATGGACTCAGATTGCAAATCATTTTCAAAGTTATAATGATCATTTAGTTTTTGAAGCAATGAATGAACCTAGACCAGTAGGAGCAGCTAATGAGTGGTCAGGAGGTTCTTATGAGAACCGTGATGTAATTAATAAGTTTAATGCTACAGCAGTAAAAGCAATTAGAGCTACTGGCGGAAATAACACAAAAAGATTTATAATGGTACCAACTATTGCTGCATGTGACCAATCTGTAGCATTAAATGATTTTGTTCTTCCAAATGACAGCAGACTTATTGTATCACTTCATTTGTATACACCTTATTATTTCGCAATGAGTATAAATGAATCTGGTAGTACTTCTACTTGGGGAAGTGATTCAGATAAAGCTGCAATGAATTCTGAACTTGATATAATATATAATAAATTTGTTAGAAATGGACAAGCTGTAGTTATTGGTGAATTTGGTTCAATTAATAAATCTAATGAATCTTCAAGAGTAGCACATGCAAAATATTTTGCACAAGCAGCAACATCAAGAGGAATTACTCCAATTTGGTGGGATAATGGTATTGCTACTGCTAATACAGCAGAAACTTTTGCAATATTCAATAGAAACTCTTTAAGCTGGTATTTCCCTGATATAGCAAAAGCATTTGTTGATGGTACAACTACAACACCAACAGCAACACCAACAGTTACACCAAAACCAACAGCTATACCAACAGTTACACCAAAACCAACAGCAGTACCAACAGTTACACCAAAACCAACAGCAGTACCAACAGTTACACCAAAACCAACAACTGTACCAACAGTTACTCCAACACCAACAACAACTGCTGGAAATATTCAAGTAAAAATGTTTAATGGAACAACTGGTTCATCATCTAATGCTATTAATCCTAAATTTATATTAACTAATACAGGAAA
>JAUZPN010000062.1 GCA_030705885.1 Bacillota bacterium
AACGAGAGGGTTAGTAGTGAGAGGATAATGCCGGGTAGCAAAAGCTCCAGCGGGCGAGTGTGGGGTCAAAGATCAGGTCAACTAACTTATAGTGCACTTATGGTGCATATTTGCAGTCTTTTTTAAGGCTGCATTATTTTTTATAAATAAAATATTCCCTCATCATTCCCGCATAAGTTTTAATTTTAATTTCTAAAGTTCGACATGCTTCCCCTTGAAAATATGTTCTTATAATGTAAAATGTTAAATATAAATAAATGAATGAATTTTTGGGGGGAATAAATATGAAATGTAAATCATGTGGACAAGAAATTTTACCAGGAGCTTCTTATTGCCAACATTGTGGCAAAGATCAAAGGAGTTTCTTTGGAAAACATAAGATACTTACAGGAGTATCAGTTGCGGTTATAATATTTATTATTTTTGTAAAAGCCGTTGCAAGTAAGTATGTTACTTATAGCAATTCAACAGCTGCAACCGCAAAAAATACAAGTACTTCAAATAAAAATGATGTAAAAAATAAAATAGCTCCAACAGCAACACCAAAACCAACACTAAAACCAAAACCAACAGCAACACCAAAAGTTAAGAAGTATTCAAATGGAACCTATTTAGTTAATAAGGATATACCAAGTGGTTTATATAAGGTAACATTAAAAGACTCTATGGGCTATATAGAAAGGGCTAAAGATGTAACAATGAACGATGATGATATTATTGCAAACATAATGTTAACAGGAAATGGTTATGTTGAAATACTATCTACAGATACAGCAGTAAAATTGCAAGGAGTAGAAATTGAGCCTATAACACTTACAAACTTAAAACCTAATATAAAAGATACTGCAACTGATGGAATATACTTAGTAGGATATGATTTAGCTCCTGGAACTTATAAAGTAGAATTAACAGATGAATCATCAAAAATCGGGTATATTGAGAGATCAAAAAGTGTTACTATGGATTTAAGTGACATTATTGCTAATGAAACTGAGCAAGGACCTGGGTATGTTAAAATTGAACAGGGCGATTTTGCAGTTAAATTGCAGGGCGTAAAAATTACTATACAGAAATAGGTTAAATATAAATTAAGTGGAATTAAATGTAACCAAGGAAAGTATAAATAATTGTAGATAATTATTTAAAATAAAATTTAATAAAATTAAAATATTTTATTTTTTTAATTTTTTACTTGTTATTTATCGAAAAATATACTATTATTGTATTAATAAATGATTATGAAATCATTTACGAGATTTTTTCTAAACATAGGAAAGGGGCTGGAAATATGAAAATTAAAATAATAGGTAAAAATATTGAACTTACGGAGGCATTGAGAGAGGTCGTTGAGAAGAAGCTTTCAAAACTGGATAAGTATTTCAACCCTAATATAGAAGCTACTGTTACATTAAGTGTTCAGAAGAACAGAAAGATAATAGAAGTTACTATTCCATTTAATGGGGTTATATTAAGGGGTGAAGAAGTAAATGATGATATGTATGCTTCTATAGACTTAGTAGTTGATAAAATGGAAAGACAAATAAGAAAACAGAAGACAAGACTTGAGAGAAGACTTTATGGTGGTTCACTCAGATTTCAGAATTTTCCTGAATCAGATATTCAAGATAAAGCAGAAGATACAAAAATTGTAAAAACAAAGAAATTTGCTTTTAAGCCTATGTCTGTTGAAGAAGCAGTACTGCAGATGGAATTACTTGGTCACAGCTTCTTTGTATATCAAAGTGCTGAAACAGATGAAGTAAATGTTGTTTATAAGAGAAAAGATGGACATTATGGTTTAATTGAACCAGAATTTGAATAATTGAGTATATAAACATATAAAATCTAAAGGGGGTTTTGTAATTCTCTTTAGATTTTTTTAATAATTTGCAATTTTTTCATATTTATAATGTTGAACATAATAAAATTAGATGTTATAATTTATAAGGGTTAATCTAATTTTGTTTTTAGATTAACTTAAGCAAACTTAAAAGATAGTGAGGATGAAAAATGGGTATTTTAAATAAAATTTTTGGTTCATACAGTGAAAGAGAAGTTAAAAGAATAATTCCTATTGTTGATAAAATAGACGCCTTAGATGCTGAAACTTCAAAATTAACTGATGATGAATTGAAAGCAAAAACCGAAGAATTTAAATCAAGAGTAGCAAATGGAGAAACATTAGATGATATTTTAGTAGAAGCTTTTGCTGTGTGCAGAGAAGCTGCATATAGAGTACTTGGTATGAAGCACTTTAGAGAACAATTAATTGGTGGTGTTGTTCTACACCAAGGAAGAATTTCTGAAATGAAGACTGGTGAAGGTAAGACATTAGTTGCTACATTGCCTGCCTATCTTAATGCATTAAGCTGCAAAGGAGTTCATGTTGTTACAGTAAATGATTATTTAGCACATAGAGATATGGAATGGATGGGACAGCTTTATAATTTTTTAGGACTTAGTACCGGCTGTATTCTCCATGATTTAGATCAAAAGCAGAGACAAGAAGCATATGCAGCAGACATAACATATGGAACTAATAATGAATTTGGTTTTGATTATTTAAGAGATAATATGGTTATATATAAAGAAGAAAGAGTTCAAAGACCATTGAACTTTTCTATAGTGGATGAGGTTGACTCAATATTAATTGATGAAGCAAGAACACCTCTTATAATTTCTGGACAGGGAGAAAAATCAACAGAATTTTATAAAGTTGCAGATTATTTTGTAAAGACTCTTGTTAATGAAAAAGATTTTACTGTAGATGAAAAGGTAAAATCAGTAATATTAACTGATGATGGTGTGGCTAAAGCAGAAAAATTCTTCCATTTAGATAATTATGCAGATCCTTCTAATATGGAGATTCAGCATCATGTAGTTCAAGCACTTAAAGCAAATTACAACATGAAACTTGATACTGACTATATGGTTAAAGATGGAGAAGTAATTATTGTTGATGAGTTTACAGGAAGACTTATGGAAGGAAGAAGATACAGTGATGGTCTTCATCAGGCAATAGAAGCAAAAGAAGGAGTCAAGGTTGAGAGAGAATCTAAAACTTTGGCAACTATTACATTCCAAAACTATTTTAGAATGTATACTAAACTTTCAGGTATGACAGGTACTGCACTTACAGAAGAGAATGAGTTTAGAGAAATATATGGATTGGATGTTGTAGTAATTCCAACTCATAAACCTCTTCAAAGACAAGATTTTTCGGATTTAGTTTATAAGTCTGTTAAGGGGAAATATGAAGCAATTGTAGAAGAAATTGCCGAAACTTACAATATAGGTCAGCCGATTTTAGTTGGTACTGTTAGTATTGAAAAATCAGAGATACTTCATGCAATGTTAACTAAAAAAGGTATTCCGCATCAAGTGTTAAATGCAAAATATCATGAAATGGAAGCAGAAATCATAAGTCATGCAGGCGAAAAAGGTATGGTTACAATTGCAACAAATATGGCTGGACGTGGTACTGATATTAAGCTTGGAGAAAATGTTATTGAGTTAGGCGGACTTAAGATAATTGGTACAGAAAGACATGAGTCAAGAAGAATAGATAATCAGCTTAGAGGACGTTCTGGTCGTCAGGGAGATCCTGGTTCTTCAAGATTTTATGTATCACTTGAAGATGATCTTATGAGAATTTTCGGTTCAGATAAACTCAAAGGTATGGTTGATAGAATAGGACTTACTGAAGAGGATGCAATAGAAAGCAAAATGGTTACTAAAGCTATCCAAAATGCACAGAAAAAAGTTGAAGGAAATAACTTTGACATCAGAAAAAGTTTACTTGGTTATGATGATGTTATGAATAAACAAAGAGAAATCATATATAAACAGCGTTCAGAGGTATTAGAGGGTGAGAACTTAAAAGATCAAATTGTAGATATGATAAAGGATGTAATTAGTTCTTCTGTAAAGTCTCATATTTCAGGAGTTGATGATAATCTAGAAGATGACATAACTAAGTTAATAGATTTTCTTGAAGAAATCTATCTTCCTAAAGATAAAGTTACTGTGGACGAATTAAAAGTACTTTCAGATGAAGAAATAACAGATAAGCTTATTGAGATAGCAATTGATGTTTATGAAAATAAGGAAAAAGAATTTGGTTCAGAGCAGCTTAGAGAAATTGAAAGAGTTATATTACTAAGAGTTGTTGATACAAAATGGATGGATCATATTGACAGTATGGATCACTTAAAACAAGGTATTGGTTTAAGAGCATATAAGCAGCAGGATCCTGTGCAGGCATATCAGTTTGAAGGTAGTGATATGTTTGATGAGATGATTTACAGTATTCAAATTGACACTGTAAAATACTTATACCATGTTCAGGTTGAAAAAGCTCCTGAAAGAGAAAGAGTAGTTAAAGAAGTATCTACTAATCAGGATGATACTTTAACTAAGCAGCCTATAAGAAAAGAAAAAACTGTAGGAAGAAATGATCCATGTCCATGCGGATCCGGGAAAAAATATAAGAACTGTTGTGGAAGAATGGCATAGTATTTAGGAATACAGGAGATGCAACAATTATGAATATTCAATTTGAAGAATCAGTTAAGAAATTTTATTTACTAAAAGACATGCTTGTTGAAATTAGGGGGTCTCTTTGACATAGAGACATTAGAAAAGAAAAATAATGAGCTAGAACATATGATGCAGGAGCAGGATTTTTGGAATGACTTAAACAGAGCTCAGCAGATTACTCAGGAAGCTAAGTTTGTTAAGGACAGATTATTAAGGTATAACAATGATAAAAGCAGGATAGAAGATTTAGAGGTTCTTGCAGAAATGGCAAGAGAAGAGGACAGCGAAGAAAGTTATACTGAGGTTATTAGTGAAGTAAAGGAAATGTTGCAGGAGATTGATAGATTCAGAATTGAAACTATGCTTTCAGGTGAATATGACAGAAATAGTGCAATTCTAGATCTTCATACAGGAGTAGGCGGTACGGATGCACAGGATTGGACAGAAATGCTTCTTAGAATGTATACAAGATGGTCTGATAAAAAAGGCTATAAAGTTGAAACATTAGATATACTTCCAGGAGATGAAGCAGGTATAAAAAGTGCTGCTATAAAAATAAGCGGTGAATTTGCTTATGGATATCTTAAAGCTGAAAAGGGAATTCATAGACTTGTAAGAATTTCTCCATTCAATGCTAATGGAAAAAGACAGACATCATTTACTTCTGTAGAGGTACTACCAGAATTAACTGCAGAACAAGATATTGATATAAGACCAGACGATTTGAAAATTGATACTTATAGAGCCAGTGGTGCTGGAGGTCAGTATGTTAATAAGACTGAATCTGCAATAAGGATAACACATCTGCCGACAGGAATAGTTGTTCAATGTCAAAATGAACGAAGCCAGCATTCAAACAGGGAAGAAGCAATGAGAATGCTTAAATCAAAATTGGTAGAACTTAAAGAGAGAGCTCATAAAGAGAAAATAGAGGATTTGACTGGTGAACTTAAAGATATGGGCTGGGGAAGTCAAATACGTTCATATGTTTTTCAGCCATATACTATGGTTAAAGATCATAGAACTAATGTTGAAAATGGAAATGTGAATGCAGTTATGGATGGAGATATAGATTTGTTTATTACTGAATATTTAAAAAGAAGCAGTAATGAAGAAGTTGTACATTAAAAAATAGTATTAAATAAAAAATAACATTAAAATTGAGTCATTACAACAATTTGTATTTTGTTATACCATTCTTGGTAACAAGTATACAATGTAATGGCTCAATTTTTTATTTTACTTCTCTTTTATTTTTATTTATTTTGATATATACAAGTGCAGCAGATAAAATAATTGTTGAAAATAATGAGCATATGCAAATTTGCTTATAATAGAAAATAAATAAATAATTATCATATGCAGAAGCAATAATTTTCTTTGAGGAAACTTTAAAACATCTATCAATTGAAGCAGTACTTATAAAATCAGCCTTGTCATTTGGAGTATGAATTCGTGTTAAATCATCATCACAAAAAGTTACAGCTTCTATAGAATATTTCCTAAAAGCTTCATGATCACTGGAATCTTGAAATAAATAATTTAGTTTTATATTTTGATTGTTGCAGATAGAGGTAATAGAACGTACTAATGGTGTATTTCTTGTATCGCTTTCACCTCCCATAACTGAAAGAGCAACAGAACTACTGCCAATCATATCAAAATTAAATACTTTGGCACCTTTAAGCATAGAATTATATTTTTGAACAAAATGCATTGAGCCGAGGCATCCAAATTCTTCTGCATTGAATCCAATAAAATAAATATTTCTATTAGGTTTTCCAATGGTACTTAAATATCTATTCAATTCCATAAGATAAGAAATTCCAGAGGCATTATCTAATGCACCATTATATATATTACCAGATAAATCTGTTCCTACATGATCAAAATGAGCTGAAAGAACAACTGGAGGAGCATTAGGATTTTTACCTTCAATATATCCAATTACATTATTTATGGAAGTTTGTTTTACTTCGTAAGGAATATAACAGCTTACGTTATATCCACTATCAATATATTTTTTTATTTCTGGAAGTACATTTGAATCCAGCATTATATACATGCTGCATGGAGCATTATAAATAAAAGAACTTCTAAAAGTTAAATTGTTGTTTGGAGGAACATAAAATATGAATCTGCCATTACCTTTTATAACCTGCATAACAGTATTGCTGAAATCTATATCATCTTTGCTGTTAAAGAGCACACTGTTTTTAGCAAAATTCAACATATCTTCTTTATAATCTTTTCCATATGTATAAGTTTTAATAAGGTTACCTTTTTTATCTTCAATTATTAAATATGGCTTTCCTGCCATTTTGCTTGGGTATTCACATTGAAATGAATCAAAATAATTAGTGTTTAATGATTTTAAACCATTGCTTTTAAAAGTATTACTTATGTATGTTTCAATTTCTTCATTTTCAAAAGTTCCAGCTAGTCTTCCTTTAAATTCATCTGAAGATATGTATTTAATATCATTCTTTACATTCGTACTGCTAAATTTATGTACTTTATAAAAATTTATAAAGCTAAAACTGAATAGTATAAAGGATACTATAAGAAAGAAAGCTATTATTTTGCTTTTCATAAATTAATGCTCCTTAATAAGATTGCTATCTATACTATAAAGAATATGTTGATATATTTTTTTTATAACCTCTTCCTAAAGATTATTGTTATCATTTTTAGGAAAATAGTTTGATTTATATCTTATTTTCTTATACAATTATAATAGATTATACTTTCAGTGGTCACATTTAGTTCCAATTAATTTCTAAAATGATTTTATTTTAATGTCATTTATAAATTAAGTTTAAACAAATGTGATAAACAAAGCATAAAGATTCAAGGAGGAAAAAATGAAAAATATTGAAGATAGATTGGCTGAGGAGTTTAAAATAGGATTAAAGCAGGTTCAAAGTGTACTAGAACTTTTAGATGAAGGAAATACTGTACCTTTTATTGCAAGATATAGAAAAGAAAGAACTGGAGGACTTGATGATATTATACTTAGAAATCTTTCTGAAAGAATTACATATTTAAGAAGTTTAGATGAAAGAAAAGAAGATGTTATAAGGCTTATTGATGAGCAGGGAAAGCTTACTGAAGATCTTAAAGACAGCATAATTAAATGTGATACACTTACAGAAGTAGAGGACCTTTATAGACCTTATAAGCAGAAGAAGAGAACGAGAGCTACAATTGCTGTAGAGAAGGGACTAAAGCCTTTAGCAGAAATAATTTATGAAGGAAAATTTACAGGTGATATAAAGAAAAATGCTGAGGAATATATAAATGAAGAGAAAAAAGTATTAAGTGCAGATGATGCTCTTCAGGGAGCTATGGATATTATCAGTGAAATGATATCTGATGAAGCTGAGTTTAGAAAATGGATAAGAAGTTTAGTTAAGAGGGAAGGTATTATAGAAACTTCAGGCGAAAGCAAAGAGCCTACCCCTTATGAAATGTATTATGATTATAAAGAGGCTGTAAAAAATATACCTCCTCATAGAATTCTTGCTATTAACAGAGGTGAAAAAGAGAAAATATTATCTGTCAAAATTACTGCTGACAATGATAAAATTATTAATTACATAAAATCACAATGTCTTAAAGGTAACTCAGAAACAGATACATATATTGAAAACAGTATTACTGATTCTTTAAAAAGGCTTATATATCCTTCCATTGAAAGAGAAATCAGGTCTGAGCTTACTGAAATAGGTGAAACTGGTGCCATAGATATATTTAAAGCTAATTTAAAAGCATTACTCATGCAGTCGCCTATAAAAGGAAAAGCAGTACTTGGATTTGACCCTGGATTCAGAACAGGCTGCAAAATTGCAGTTCTTGATGAAACAGGAAAATTTTTAGATAAGGCAACTGTTTACTCTACTGCACCTCAAAATGATGTAGAAGGATCTATTAAAACTCTTAAAGAACTTATTTATAAGTACAATGTAGATGTAATTTCACTTGGAAATGGAACTGCCAGCAGAGAGTCTGAAGAAGTTATTGCAAGACTTTTAAAAGAGGTTAAAGAAGAGAAGGGTAAGGAGCTTTACTATGTTATAGTTTCTGAAGCAGGTGCATCTGTATATTCAGCATCAGAACTTGCATCAAAGGAATACCCAGATATAAATGTATCGATAAGGGGTGCTATATCAATAGCAAGAAGACTTCAAGATCCTCTTGCAGAGTTAGTAAAGATTGATCCAAAATCTATTGGAGTAGGTCAATATCAGCATGATGTTACACCAAAGAAGCTGGATGAGTCATTAAGAGGAATAGTAGAAGATTGTGTTAATAGTGTAGGAGTTGATATAAATGTAGCTACACCTTCGCTGCTTTCTTATGTTTCTGGAATTAATGCTGGTATTGCACAAAATATTGTTGCTTATAGAGATGAAAATGGAAAGATTAAAAATAGAAAAGATCTGTTAAAGGTAAAAAGGCTTGGTGAAAAGGCATTTGTACAATGTGCAGGATTTCTAAGAGTATTAGAAAGCAATGAGCCTCTTGATAATACTTCAGTTCATCCTGAGTCTTATGATGCAGCAAGAGGTTTATTAAAACTTCTTGGCTATACTATTTCGGATTTAGTAAAACAAAATTTAAATGATATTGATGAAAGAGTTTCTAAAATTGGGATTGATACTATAGCTGAGCAGTTATCTACAGGAGTACCAACATTAAAGGATATAATTAAGGAACTTAAAAAACCTGGAAGAGATCCAAGAGAAGAGCTTCCAAAGCCGATATTAAAAACTGGTGTTATTGATTTAAAGGATTTAAAGCCTGATATGATACTTATGGGAACTGTAAGAAATGTTTCAGATTTTGGAGCTTTTGTAGATATTGGCGTTCATCAGGATGGCCTTGTCCATAAAAGTCAAATTGCTGATAAGTTTGTAAAGCATCCTCTTGATATTGTAAAGGTTGGAGATATAGTTGAAGTTAAGGTTTTAGAGATAGATGAGAAGAGAAAGAGAATTTCTCTTTCTATGAAAAAGTAATATACTTTCCACGGACACATTTATTTAAAGTGAGGTGATTAATGGAATGAAAGTTTTGTATTATGACTGTTTTTCAGGAATAAGCGGAGATATGAATTTAGGTGCAATGATTGATATTGGAGTGGATAAGAACTATTTGGAGAAAGAACTCTTAAAGCTTAAAATTAAAGATTACAGCATTAAAATTAATAAGGATGCAAGAAAAGGTATTTCAGGAATAAAGGTTGATGTAATTACACAGGAAACACATGTACAACATTTCCATAGAGGATTAAAAGAAATTAAAGAGATTATTGGTGATAGTGAACTTAATGATAATGTTAAAAATATAAGTATTAATATTTTTAATAATTTAGGAGAGGCAGAAGCAAAAATTCATAATAAGAACATAAATGAAATAGAATTTCATGAGGTTGGAGCAGTTGATTCTATTATAGATATTGTAGGAGCTGCAATCTGTTTTGATTATCTTAAAGTTGATAAAATAATGAGTTCATCAATTGAACTTGGAGGCGGATTTGCAAGGTGTGCTCATGGACTCATTCCAGTGCCTGCACCAGCTGTAGTTGAGCTTTTAACAGGTGTTCCTATAAAAATGGGAGCTGTACCTTTTGAAACTACTACACCAACAGGAGCAGCTATACTTAAAACTATGGTAAGTGAATTTACAGATAAAAAAACATTTATTATAGATAGAGCTGCTTATGGTATTGGAAATAGAGATACAGATATTCCTAATGTGCTTAGAGTGTTTATAGGTAACGTTATAGAGAAAGAAAATAAAGCTGTCATATTAAAAGATCAAGACACTGATTTAAGTGAAAATGATATTAATATAGAAGACAGCCATTTCATACTTGAATGTAATATAGATGATATGAACCCTGAATATTATGACTATATAATGGAAAGGTTATTTGAAGAAGGAGCTTCAGATGTGTATCTTACACCTATTATAATGAAAAAAGAAAGGCCAGCTGTGAAGCTTAGTGTTTTGTGTTCTGAAGATACTGAAAAATTAATGAAGGAAATTCTGCTTAAGGAAACTTCAACTTTGGGCGTTAGAAAATATAAAGTTGAGAAGACTATGCTAAACAGGGTATCTTCTGTAATTAATACTGTATATGGTAATGTTAGAATTAAGATTTCATACTATAATGGACATAAACTTAAAATAAAGCCTGAATATGATGACTGCAAGAGAATAGCAAAAGAGAATAAAGTTCCTCTAAGCTGGGTTTACAAAGAAATAAACAATTATTTCAGTTATGATAAGTCTTGAGTGGAGATGGAAAAATGAATGAAAATGAAGTTAGACATCTGCTGGAAAATATTAAAAATGGTAAAATTGATATAGAAAATGCTCTAGAAGTTCTTAAAGACCTGCCTTATAAAGAATTAGCATATGCTAAGATAGATAATCATAGAGAATTAAGAGTAGGATATCCTGAAGTGATATATTGTGCTGGAAAAACAGCAGATCAAGTTAAGGGCATTGTTGAATTTATGATAACGAAGGGTAATAATATATTAGGAACTAGGGCTTCAAAAGAAATTTTTAGTGTTGTTAAAGAAATCTGCAGCGATGCTGAGTATAATGAATTAGGAAGGACTATTACTGTTAAAAGAAAAGCTGTGAAAGAGACTAACAGCTATATTGCTATTGTAACAGCAGGAACTTCAGATATTCCTGTGGCAGAGGAAGCTGCAGCTACAGCAGAGATTTTCGGCAACAGGGTAGAAAGAGTTTTTGATGTTGGAGTTGCTGGAATACATAGGCTTTTTAATAATCTAGATATTATAAAAGGTGCAAAGGTTATTATTGTAATTGCTGGTATGGAAGGAGCACTTGCAAGTGTAGTAGGCGGACTTGTAGATAAACCTATTATTGCTGTTCCTACTAGTATAGGCTATGGGGCTAATTTTGGAGGCCTTTCTGCATTACTTACTATGCTGAACAGCTGTTCCAGCGGTGTGAGTGTAGTTAATATAGATAATGGTTTTGGAGCTGCTTACTTTGCAAGTATGATAAATAAAATGGGGAGAGAATAATAATGAAGTATAGAAAATGGGTATGGATACTTACAATTTTATATATGAGCCTATTTTTAACTTCCTGTAGTGACAAAAGCGACATTAAAGTTAATAAGCCTGCTGAGCTTCAAGGTGAAATAAAATTATGGAGTGATACAGATTCATTAAAAGCTCTTCAATACTCAGCAGATAGTTATATGAAAAGTCATTCTAAGGTTAAAATCACCATTGAAAATCTTGAAAGTAATCAAAATATTATAGACAAAATTTCTAAAAATACTGAATTGACTTTAAGCAGACCAGATGCAGTTGTAATAGATGATGAATCAATACCTGCGTTAGTTGAAAGCAATCCTGACGATTTTAATGATTTAACTAAAATTGTTTCTGATGAAAAAAGTAAATTTACAACGGGAAGTATTTATGGTGTTACATATAAGGATAAAATAAGAGCTTATCCTTGGTATGATTATCCTGTAGGTATTTTTTATAGAACTGATATTATTGCTAAATTTGGTTTTAATATTGATGATATTAGAACTTGGAATGATTTTATAAAGGCAGGAGAAGAGATAAATAAAGATTCATCTGGTAAAGTTAAAATTATATCATTAAACAGTAACAGCACTGAGTTATTTAAATTAATGATGAATCAACTGGACGGAACAGACAGAGATAAGAATGATATCTCTATTTTAAATGGTGAAAAACCAATAAGAACTATGTCATTAATAAAAAGATTTAAGAGTTCAGGTATCATTAAAGAAGTGAACAGCAGTGATGAAATATATTCAAGCTTAAATGATGGCAGCACTGCATGTATGATATTGCCTATACAAAGCTTGTCTAAAATTAAAGGAGAATATCCGAGTCTTAAAGGAAAACTTCAGATGGACAGATTACCTTCTTTTGAAGTAGGTGGTAATAGAGCTGCTTCTTTTGGAGGAAAATCTATAATGGTTTTTAAGAATACTCAGAATGAAAAAGTCATAAACGATTTTTTAAATTATACTGTTTCTGATAAAGAAACAGTATTAAATAATCTCTTAAAAAATGACACATTTACTGATTTTGCATCAGCATATAGAGACAAACGTTTTGAAGTTAAAAATGATTTTTTTAATAATCAAAAAATATTAAAAACATATGCTCAAATTAATACTGATACATATAATATCGGATTTACCTGCGATTTTAATGAACTTAATAAAAATATATTAATTGCACAGAAAAAAATTTTAAATGGTGATAATTTTAGTACTACTATGGATGAGTTGTTTACAAACAGTCAATAATAATTTTATTTTGATTCATATATTGTTTTATAAGCAGCTAATGTTTCATTAGCTGTTTTGCTCCATGAAAATGATGATGATCTTTTTAACCCCTTTTCTCTTAGTGATTTTTTAAGTTCAGTATCATTAAGTACTTTAACTAAAGATTTCATAAGAGATTCTAAAGAATATGGATCAATAAGTATGCCTGCATCTTTTACAACTTCAGGTATAGAAGACAGGTCAGAAGTTATAACTGGAGTACCACAGCACATTGCTTCTAATGGCGGAAGACCAAATCCTTCGTAATATGATGGATATACAAAAACTTCGCAGCCATTATATAATATGGGAAGCATATTTTCAGGAGCGAAACCTGTAAAAATAATTTTAGAAGAAAGTCCAAGAGTGCCTGAAAAATCATATAATTTTTCAGCCTCATCTTTATTTGCACCAACTATTACTAAATTATGATCTTCTAATAAGTCATTTTGAATTTTTGAAAAAGCTGATATTAGAGAAATAACATTTTTTCTAGGACTAAATCCTCCTATATATAAAATAAAAGGTTTTGTAATATTATATTTTGATTCCAAAATGCTTTGGCATTTTTTTTTATTTAATGGACGATATTTTTCAGAAGCAGAAAGAGGTGTAACAAATATTTTATTTTCATCTATAGGTACAAATTTTAAAATATCTTTTTTTGACCATTCTGATACAGTTATTATTCCATCAGCAGAATCAATCAATTTAGGCACATCTTGAATAAAACGTTTTAGGTAACCTTTTCCGACAGTTTCGGGCATAACAAAAGGAATTAAGTCATGAATAGTAATTACTTTTTTACAGGAAATATCAAGTGACATTCCAAGGCCGTTTTGAGGTACATGAAATAAATCTATGTTATTATATTTTAAATTGTGAGGAAAATAATATTTTTCAAAAAAACTATGATGTTTTTTTGAAGTCATTATTATAGATGTATTATTTAATTCATATCTTTTATAATTGTTTCCTGACCAATATAGGGTATACTCATTTTCTTTATCATTTTTAATTAAATATTGCAATATTTTATTAGTATAGGTACCAATGCCTGTACCATTGTACCAATTTGCACCTCTTGCATCGATTGCAATTTTCATCTCCACTCCTCCAAATATGAATTGATTTAAAATCGTTTTGAAAATAAACAGCTTTAGTTCATTATATAAAAGTAAAGCTGAAATGGTTACAAGGAAATTATTAAAAGTCATAATCACATCAAAAACTTTTTTTCATATATTGAATATATATAGTTTTATAAGCAATATGTTGGAGGAATAAAGTTGGACATTTTAGATGTAAAAAGTTTAATTGAGGAGAATTATGAGATAAAAATTATAGACATTGAAAAAATAAAGAATGCATATAAAGTAAAAACAGATGATAATATTTATTGCTTTAAAGTAGTAAATTATAAATTTCCAAGATTTATTTTTATATTTAGTGCAATAAAACATTTACAAAATAATGGTTTTAACAAAATTCCTGAGTTCATTAAAGGCAAAAAAGGTGAAGAGTATATTAAAATAGAGGACAAATATGCATATCTAACTCCATGGATTATATCAAGAGAAAGTGATTATGATAATTTGGCTGATGTATTAAATGCTGCTATGAAGTTAGCTGAACTTCATAAATTTAGTGAAGGCTTTCAAGTAAGCAGGGAAATGGATGCAAGAATAGGCTGGTTTATGTGGCCGGATACTTTTAATACAAGAATTAATGAAATATTAGATTTTAAAAGAAGAATTGAAAGAAAAGAAGCTATTACTGAATTTGATAGCATTTATTTAGAAATTATGAATAGACAGTTATTTACAGCAAGGAAATCAATAGATAACCTTTTTAATAGTGAATATTTTGAAAAAATGAAAACAGAGTCAGTAAAAAATGGATTCTGCCATCATGATTATGCTCATCATAATGTTTTAATATCAAAAGATGGCGAAGTTAACATAATAGATTTTGATTATTGTATTCTTGACACTCATATTCATGATTTATCCAGCCTTATAATTAGAAAAATGAAAAATGGAAAATGGGATATGGATAATGCAATGTTTATAATAAATGCATACCATAAAGTTTATAAAATAGATAAAAGTGATATACCAATAATGGCAGCATTTATGGAATTTCCTCAGGATTATTGGCAGATAGGAATTCAATATTATTGGGAAGATTCTAAATGGAGTGAAGAGTTCTTTCTAAGTAAATTAACTAAAATTAAAGAGGATATAGAAGAAAAACAGGAGTTTATTCATGAATTTAGGAGGGACTGCAATGGATAAAGAATTACTAAGATATAAAAGTTTAAGTAAAAATAATTTGCAAATGGATGAAATTATACATTACTTTAAGGTATTGAGTGCTTTTCATAAAAAAGCTATGGGCTATGATGGAGAATTAATTAATAACACAGGAAAAGAAATTGAAGATTTTAAAGATAATATTAGAAAATTAAAGCATATAAAAAAAAGTATAATGCAGGAAAAACATAATGATGAAATGAGTATTTATTTTGCTAAACAGTGCAGTAATTATATTTCTATAGGTGAAAAGTGCATAAGAAAAATGTATAATTCCGGATTTGAGGATATATTGAAAAGAAGTATTAAAAGGAAGGAGGTATGTACAGGAAAAAAGTATGATATTGAACTAAATAAGGATAATGAAGTATTAATTTCAAATATTAATAAATGCTGTTTCAATTTTATAGAAATAGATGCAATTAAATTTTTAATTATGCAGAGAAAAAATAAAAATATAAGCAGCCTTAGTGATATTATTGAAAAATTTTGTTGTTTTGAAGGACTAAATAAAAATAGTTTTGAATTCATTAGAGCAGCTGTAAATTATCCAAATGAAGTTATTAATTATATGAAAAAGTATGAAAAAAAGTGCTTAACTCAAGAATCTAAGGTGAAATTTATAAATAAAGTAAAAAAGTTAATTGATGAGGATGAGGTGCATAATCATTGATAAGTGAAAAATATAATAATGCAAAAAGCCTTGTTTCTTTTGATCTAAATATTAAAATTTTTGAAAACTATGATTTTACAGTTGATGATGTATATCCAGTTGATGATTATTTTGTTATTCATACAGATAAAGGTGAAATGATATTAAAAAAAATGGAAACAGTTGAAAAGGTTCGAAGTATAAGTAAGCGAATTGCTAGAATCAAAAAAAGCTTTGATGGAATAAATAATTTGATTAAAGGCAGAGATGGAGAAACTTTTATAAATTGGAGCGGAGGCATTTATTGCCTTTTTAATATGCCTAGTGGAAGAGTAAGTAATTTTAATGAACCATCAGATCTTATAAGTGTATCAAAAGCTTTGGCTATGTTTCATATGGCTTCTTCTAATTATCAATCAAT
>JAUZPN010000063.1 GCA_030705885.1 Bacillota bacterium
GCAATAGCAGTTTTACCTGTCTGCCTGTCACCAATAATAAGTTCTCTTTGTCCTTTTCCAATAGGAATCATAGAATCAATAGCTTTAATACCTGTTTGAAGAGGTTCTTTAACTGATTGTCTGTCTATAACTCCTCTAGCAATTACTTCTGTTGGTCTCGTTTCAGTAGTATTAATTGGACCTTTACCATCTATAGGAGCTCCTAATGCATTAATTACTCTGCTAAGCATAGCTTCACCTACAGGAACTTCTACGACTCTGCCCGTTCTTTTAACTACATCGCCTTCTTTAATTCCATTTTCTGAGCCAAGAAGAACACAGCCTACATTATCCTGCTCAAGGTTAAGTGCCATTCCGTAAACTCCATTAGAAAATTCAAGGAGTTCACCCTGCATACATTCATCAAGTCCATAAATTCTAGCTATACCATCACCTATTTGAATGATAGTTCCTGAATCAACAGTTTCTATTTTCTTCTCATACTTTTGAATTTGCTCTTTAATAATTGAAGTAATTTCTTCAGGTTTAATATTCATTACCTCACCTCTAATCTACTTTAACTGTAAGTTTCTTAATTTCATCGAACTTAGATTTTATAGTACCGTCTATAACATCATTACCAATTCTTACATAAACGCCGCCTATAATATCCTTATCAATCACTTCACTTAATAATACCCTTTTATGATACTTAATTTCTAATTTTCTGATTAATTCATTTCTTTGTGCATCATCAAGAGGGATTACAGTCTTAACAACTGCAGATACGCAGTTGTTCTTTTCAATGTCAATTCTTTTAAATTCCTCTAGCTGTCCTGATAACTCCAAAAGTCTGTTTTTATCTATTAAAACTATTAAAAAAGATAATATATCTTCAGAAATTTTGCCTTTAAAAATTTCTGAAAACATCTCTTTTTTTCGGCTGGTACTTAAATAAGGATGCTTAATGATGCTTAAAAATGATTCATCATTCATAATTAAATTTGTGACTTCATCTAATTCTTTTAAGTATTCTTCAACTTTGTTTTTTTCTTCAGCTACTTCATAAAGTGCTAAAGCATACCGTCTATCTAAATATTCATTCATAGTTAAATACCTACCTTATAAATGAAATCATTGATAAGCCTTCTATGCTCATTTTCATCAATAGTCTTTTCAAGAGCTTTTTGAGACAGAAGAATAGCTAATTCTACAGCTTGAGATTTTATCTCTTCTGCTGCCTTTTCTTTTTCTCTTTCTGCTTCTTTTCTTGCTCTATCCATCAAAACATCAGCTTCATTTTTTGCTTCTTGTATTATTTCACCTGAAACCATTTCAGCTTTCTTTTTTGATTCTTCAACTATACCCTTTCCCTGCTCTTTAGCTTCTAAGAGCTTTTGTTCATTTTGAATTCTAAGATTTTCTGCCATCATTTCATCAGTTTCTGTTTTCTTTATTCTTCCAGCTATTTCATTTTCTCTATTATTAATAACAAGCTGAACTTTTTTAAACAAAAAATGATTAAGTACCCAAACCAACAAAGCAAAGTTAAGAATAGTCATCAATACTGTTAAACGGTTTATTTCCATTAAATATACTTCCCCCCTTCACAGGTTAGAATTATAAACTTAACTTGTCATCAAATTTTAGTAACAATCATAAGTGCTATAAGTACACCGTAAACTGCTGTTGCTTCTGCAAACGCATTACCTACAAGTAAAGCAGTTTGTATTTTACCACTTGCTTCTGGCTGCCTTGCTATACTTTCAACTGCCTTTCCTGTTGCAAGACCAGTTGAAATACCTCCTCCTATACCTACTAATACCGCTATAGCTGCTGCTAAAGCCATAATACCTTCTTTTGGCATAATAAAATTCCTCCTTAAATATTGAATATTTTTAATTTATTATAACTGCAATATATTAGTATTTAATATATCATAGTTAATATCTGTTTCAAAAAATTTCTAGTGTTCAGCAATAACCTTTAAATTAATTATTGAAAGCATCATAAATACAATCATTTGAATAGCTCCATCAAATAAGTCAAAGTATCCATGTGCTATTAATGGTAATCCTAATTGTGCAAGATGCCCATAACTTCCAAGCCATTTATACATAAGTTCAACAATAACTGCACCTGCTGTCATATTTCCAAAAAGTCTAAGGCTTAATGAAACAGGTAAAAGAAATCTTTCAATGATATTAATAGGTAATAGAAAAGGTGCTGGCTTTGCAAATGCTGTAAAATAATGCAGTAATCCAATCTTTTTAATAGCATACCATTGAATAACAATAAATGTTGTAAGAGCCATGCCCAAAGCAACACTATAATCTGCTGTTGGAGCCTTTATGCCTACTAATCCAGTAAAATTCATAGTTATTAAAAATATTATTAATCCGCCAACATATGGAGCTAATCCAACATAACTTTCTCCTAAATTACTTTTAATAAGTCCATTTACTCCTCCTACAAGCATTTCAGCTATAGTCTGTGTTTTTCCAGGCACTTTTTTTAAATTTCTGGTAAGAATAATACAAACAATGGTAATAAGAGCTATTATAATCCATTGAATTATAACATTTATAGTAAATTTAAATGTCATACCATTGATTTTAAATGTAAATAATGTTATTACTTCTCCCAAATAATCACTCCCTCTACAAGTTATTTATTAAGATAATTATGACTTTAATTTTATAAATTAAATAAATAAGATATTTATTTATTTTCAGCTTTAATATTGTTCCAAAATCCATAAATTATTAATGAAATAAAATGTGAACAAAAACCCATTATATAAAAGATACCATTATTATTATTAATTTTAAACAATAAAGCACCAACTATACCAATAATAAATATTCTAAAAACAGATAAAAAAACTATTAAATTGCCCCTAGTTGAAATTTTTCCAACAATAAAACTATTTACTATTCCATTTGCAATAAAATTAATACTTGCAACTAAAATACCTATTAAAAAAATATAGGAATAACGCGGACATAAAAAAAATAATATAGATGATACTGATATACCAACAATTAAATCACAAATAGTAACTTTCTTCAGCATAACCTTAATTTCATTATCCAAAATATAAACCTCTCTAACATTCTATACTTTTCTTAATCACATTTAGTTCCACTTAATTTATGAATTATAGTAGATAAAAGTTTATTTTAAAAATTTAGTTGAACTTAAGTATATGTATTCCTATATTATATATAATTCACATAATTAAAATTATTATTTATGTATTCTACAATAAATAATTTACTTTTAAAAGCAGCAAACCAATGAGATAATACTTAATAACAAAAGAAAAACATCTATTTTTTTAAATAATATACCATAACAAGCTAAAAATCAATATAATTATATAATTTACTCATTATATCGTTTTCATTTAAGGAAAACTTTAACTATATAAAATAATTAATATTTTGTTAATAATTTAATTGTAATATTCATTAATTAATGGTATGATTACCCATAATTTTATTTTTATTTGTACTATAAATTAATCACATGAATATATTAAACATTAATGGTTAATAATTGAAGTATATTTAATTGTGAGATATATTATTGTGAGGTATATTTATGAATTATTTTGAAAAAGCTAATGATTTTTATAATGCAAGGCTTTATGTAAAAGCCATTGAAATGTACAAGAAAGCTGCAGCCTTTAAAGAGAATGAAGGTGCATCTCTTTACAACTCAGCTGTCTGTTACATAAAGCTTAATCAATATAGTGAAGCATTAGAATTACTAAAGCAAGCAGTTACAATAAAAAAAGAAAGCAAATATTTTTTTAATTTAGGTTATTGTTATGCAATGATTAATAATTATAAAAAAGCACTTGTGAATTTCAATACCGCTTGGGCTTTGGATAATAATGACTCCGAATGTGAAAAAGCAATTAACTTAATAATAAAAAAGCAAACTAAATAAACTTTATCAAAAATAATCATTAAAATTAAATCAAAAGAGTTTCTTTTAATTTAAAGAAACTCTTTTGACTATAAATATACTATCCTTGGTCTCAAATTTTCACTAAATTTCTATAAGAAGCTTCTCTCTGCTATCATTTATAAATTAAGTGGAATTAATGTGACCAATGAAAGTATAATTTACCGTATTTAATAATTACCTTAATATTTTAAACTTATATCCCTTTGATTGAAAGTATTCAATTATACTTGGCAGTGCTTCAGCAGTTGTTTTTTTTGCTGGAGCATCATGCATTAAAACTATAAGTCTTTGTCCAGTAGTATTACCTACTAGCGAAGTCCTTTTTACCCAATCAAGAAGAACACTTGATGCATACCCCCCACTTGGAACTCTTCCATCACTGTCTTGATCTGAACAGTTCCAGTTATAATAGTGATATCCAGCATTAACTAATGCTTGTCTATATATTAAACGATTTTTATCAGTATCAAATATACCTCCAGGAAATCTAATCAATTTACTATCATATTGACCAAGTATACTCTTAATTACACCTTCGCTCTTCTCATATTCTGCAACACAAGCTTCTGGCGTTGAATACACAAGATTCATTTTATGGGAATATGTATGATTTCCTATTGTATGTCCTTCATCATGTTCTCTTTTTAAAAGATCAGGACTTTGCTCAGCCATAGAACCTATAACAAAAAAAGTAGCCTTGACATTATACTTTTTTAAAGTATCTAATATTAATGGTGTAACACTTTTAGAAGGTCCATCATCAAAAGTTAAATAAACACACTTTTCAGGATCTGCAGATTGATATTCTTCATTAGCTAAAGGCTGTGCAAATTTAATCTCTTGTTCATTTGTTTTTAATGATAATTTTATAATACTTCCTCCACTTTTTGTATCATTTTTTTTATTACTCTTTGTTATAGCATTTGGCTTTTCATTATTTACTTTAGGTTCAAATATTTTTTGACTCACAAAGAAAGATAAAAACAAAAGCACTACTGAACAAACTGCAATTATAAAAACGCCTCTTCTTTTTCTATTTTTCTTTTTTTTGTAATGTTTATATCTTTCGTTATCACTATAAATCTTTTGTCCATGCATTCCAATACATCCCTTTTCATAAATTCTTTTTATCTACATTTTATTTTATATCAATTACCATTCTCCTGCAATACTTGCTTCCCTATGATCCATATCAAATCTTAAAGAATTAAAATAATTACCACCCTTAGAAAAGGTTGTATCAACATTAATCCATTTCTTTTCTTCTGGTATATATATTTGATTCCAAGCATGACTAACCCAGCTTACACCATTAAAACCCTGTCCTGTAACTATTCTAACCTTAATGCCATTTGCTTTGCACATTGCTGTATATAAACATGCATAATCAAAGCATATTCCTTTTCTTGTTTTAAAAGTAGGTACAGCACCTGATTTTTGCTCAAAATCATCATTAAGTATTTGTTTTGCCTTATCTTCATCATAAGAAATATTTTTTCCAATCCAATTATATAAAATTTGAGCTTTATTAACTTTACTATTTTCACCTGATGCTAATTTAACTGCAAAGCTATCTATTTCAGCATTTGACTTAACTGCTTCGTCTAAAGTCATGCCATTGTAATAAATAATTACCCTTTTTCCTGATGACGAATTTGCATCTGCCTGATTAGGCAATTCTTTCTGCTGAACCTTGAAGGAGTTATCTAGTATATTTGGCAGCTGTCTTGCTAATTTAGAATTAGTCATAGGAATTATAACATTTTGGCAGATAGACCTATATATAATTGACTTTTCAAGATATACACCAAAATTATTTTCTATGTTAAAAAGCGATAAAATATTAAGCACAAATGCTACTAACAATACATAACAAACAGCTCTAGGAATTTGTGAAATACTGCCAAATACCCTTTTTGTAAAACTTCTCTTTCTTTTAATAGTATCCTCAATACTTTTCAAAATTGGATACACGATTATTTTAAGAAGAAAAGATTCAAAAAATGTTAGTATTTTAAATATAATTGCTAAAAATACTGGTATCATAACAGCATATATAAGTATAAAATTTGTTCCAAAAAGTTTTATTACAGTATCTGGTATTTTAGAATAAATTAATTTATATATACCACTGTCGTGTTCAATAAATATTTTTTTTGCAAAAAACATACTTAAGAAAAATGAAATTAGAAATGTTATATTATATATAACCTCTTCAACATCTTTTTTTATATTCTGGGTGGAAAACTTAAATATAAATCCCTTCACAATAGGATAAAAAAAACATAAAATAAAGATAATATTTATTAAATTTGCCCTCATTAAAACCTCCACACACATAATTAAAATACAATTCTAATTATAATTCTTTTTTAGAAAACATCAAACATATTTTTATAAATATATTTTACTTAGTTTACAATTGACAGTTGACATAAAATTCTTGATATTATATGATAATAATAGAATTTTTAGTACCTTTCATCAATATACTATTCAAGGTCACAAAGTTCCACTTAATTTCTAAAAGAAGCTTCTCTTCGCTATCATTTATAAATTAAATGGAACTAAATGTGACCGTAGAAAGTATAGGTGAAGGGTTTTATTTGTTAGACTGTAGCTTTAGATAGCAGCCTTTTAAATTAAATATCGGGGAGTGAAAAACATGATTGAAAATAAAATTAGAACAAGATATGCTCCTAGCCCTACAGGCTATATGCATGTTGGTAACCTTAGAACTGCTTTATATGCTTATTTAATTGCTAAACATGAAAATGGTACATTTATCTTAAGAATAGAAGATACTGACCAAGAAAGATTTGTAGAGGATGCTGTAGCTGTTATTTATAATACATTGAAGCTTACTGGTTTAAAACATGATGAAGGTCCTGATGTAGGCGGAGATTTTGGTCCTTATATACAAAGTCAAAGAAAAGATATTTATCTAGAATATGCAAAAAAACTAGTTGATAAAGGTGAAGCATATTACTGTTTTTGCTCTAAGGAAAGACTAGATATTTTGAAAGCTAATTCAGAAGCTTTAAAAAGAACTTTCAAATATGATAAACATTGTATAAACCTATCAAAAGAAGAAATAGAACAAAAAATAGCTGCTGGAATTCCATATGTTATACGTCAAAACAATCCAACAACTGGAGTTACAACATTTGAAGATGTAATTTATGGTACTATTTCAGTAGATAATTCTGAACTTGAGGATATGATTCTTATAAAATCTGATGGTCTTCCTACCTATAATTTTGCAAATGTTATAGATGACCACCTTATGGGTATCACACATGTAGTAAGAGGATGTGAATATCTATCCTCATCACCTAAATACAATCGTTTATATGAAGCCTTTGGCTGGGAACCTCCTATATATGTTCATGCACCTAGAATAATGAAGGATGCACATAATAAATTAAGCAAAAGAAATGGTGATGCTTCATTTGAAGACTTAATATCTAAAGGATATCTAAAAGATGCAGTTCTTAATTATATTGCATTGCTTGGATGGAGTCCTTCAAGCAATCAAGAAATGTTTTCTTTAGATGAACTTGTAAAAATATTTGACTATAAACACATAAATAAATCAGATGCAATTTTTGATTCTGTTAAACTAAAATGGATGAATGGTGAATATATCAAAAAGCTTCCTCTAACAGATTTTCACAAATTAGCTTTAGCTTACTATGATGGAGTTTTAAAAAATCCATCAATTGATTTAATGAAAATAAGCAATCTGCTTCAGTCAAGAGTTGAAGTATTAAGTGAAATACCTGACAAAGTAGATTTCTTTGATGAATTGCCTGAGTATTCAATTGATTTATATACTCACAAAAAAATGAAAACAAATAGTGAAAATTCTTTAGTAAGCTTAGAAAAATCATTACCAATACTTCAAAGTTTAGATGTATGGACTTTTGATTCACTTCAAGATTCAATGATGCAGCTTGTACAAGATATGGGAGTAAAAAATGGAATTGTATTATGGCCGCTAAGAACTGCTCTTTCTGGTAAAGCATTTACACCTGGAGGTGCATTTGAATTAGGTGAAATTTTAGGAAAAGAAGAAAGTTTAAAGAGAATTGAAATAGGTATTCAAAAACTAAAAATGAATATATAAAAACATCCTGCGTTTATTCGCAGGATGTTTTTTCATCTTCCTTTATTACATTGTTCCAATTAACTAATATATAAAATAAACTTACTACATCTTGTTCATTATATAACAAAATCTTATTTATTTTATCCTTTGGCATTCTTAAAAAATAATCTTTATCCTTTACAATTTTGCTAAAAGTCTTAGCTAAATTAGATCCGCTAATAACTTCACTGTCTCTTACTATATTAAATTCTTTTTCTAAAGCTTTTAAACCAATACCTGATTTTTTAACTTTTTCATATTCCTTTTGAAGGTCAATTTCTTCAAGATAATCTTTCAGGTTATAATTTAAACTATATTTTTTAAAAAGATAATTAATCATAGTAAAATCATTATTACCTGAAAAAGTAACAACATATTTTTTATTATACTTTGAATAAACTTCCTGCATATAACTTTTAATAAGAAATAATATGTCTACTGCATCATCTTTATTTTCAATCATATATTGTGTTACTTTTAATTCTTTTAACTCATCATCATAATAACAACATCCAAATACACCTACACAAATAGGCTTTTTGTAAACATAATGTTCTAAGTCAAAGAAAATGGCATCTTTATATATTTCTTTATTTCCATGGGCTTCTAATGAATATTCAAAACTACTGTCTTGAATTTTAATACTCTTTTCTTTATTAACCACCCTATCACTCTTTTCTCCAAATTGGGAACAGTTTAAAATACATTAGTATTATAACACATTTTATTATTAAATCAAAAAAACTATTTTATTTAATGAACATTGTTATTATCATTTATTATAAAAATCATTAAATCTTCTTTATCCCTATTACCTTTAATAATACTATCAATTAACTTTGAAGCTGTTCTTTTAGAAATTTTTTTTAAGTCAACATTTAAGTTCATCTTATTTCTTTTTAAAAGAGATTTTAAAAAGCCAAGCTGCTTTTCTGTAATAAGATTTTCTTTTAATTCTATAGGATATTCTTTACATATTTTGTATGCTAAATTATAAATTTTAGGAAGATTTAATACATCCTCATAATTATGGAGCAATATTATTTCTTTTATCTTTTCATTTTTTGTAGATAAAAATTCATAATATAATTCAATACTCATTCCCCCATCTATTTTATCTTTTCTTTCTATCCCAATATACTTTTCCACAGATTTCAGTTTGCAGCTTTCTAAAGCAATTTGTTTTTGATGTGGTTTAATAAGCCTATACAAATCAATATGCTTTAGAGGACAACTAAAGTTAATATTATTTATTTCCATTCTTTTTTTAACAAATGGCTCATCAAAAGCTAATCCATTATAAGAACACCATTTATCAAACTTATTTAAATCTTCTAAAAATGAATTGAGAACCTTCTTTTCATCTTCTATGTTTTCTGCATAATACTGTTTAACTGTAAAATATCTTTCTTTATCAAAATATCCTAAAGATATTAAAATTATTGTATCTTTTTCTTTGTCAAACCCTGTTGTTTCAATATCAAAAAAAGCTGTATCCTGCATATTACATTCAACAAAAATAGATTCATCAATTTCAAATGATTCCTTATTCTCTAATAAAAGCATTTTACCCCCGCCATTCCCATTTGAGATAAGAGTATAGCTACATTTTTTCTACAACATCAATTCCAAGTAGTGACAAACCATTTTTAATAACCTGACATGATGATTCAACTAATTTTATTCTTGCATTTTTAACTTTTGCATCTTCAGTATTCTTTATATTAATTTGATTATAAAATTTATTGAAAGCCTTTGCTATTTCAATTATATGTCTTGTTACTATTGATGGTTCCAATTTATCTATAGCATTTAATATTGAACTTTGGAAACCATCTAAATATTTTACTAATTCAAATTCTTCTTTAGAATTTAATTTTGAATAATCTGCATCTTGTAAGTCACCTATATTTGTTTCATTTCTTAAAATACTTTTACCTCTAGCATATGTGTATTGAACATAAGGTCCTGTCTCACCATCAAAACTCAGCATTTCTTTCCAGTCAAATACTATGTCTCTTTCTCTGTTGTTTTTTAGATATGTGAATAACACTGCACCAATTCCAATTTTTTTAGCTACATCCTCTTTATTTTCAATAGCTTTATTTTTTTCTTTCTCATTTTCATTTATTATGCCTAATGTCTTTTCTATTGCTTCTTTTAGCAAATCTTCAAGGAAAATTACATCTCCCTTTCTAGTAGATAATTTCTTATCTGCAAATTTAACAAGTCCAAAGCCTACATGCTTACAATCATCAGCCCAATCATATCCCATTAACTTTAATGTAGTAAATACCTGCTTAAAGTGAAGAGCCTGCGGTGTACCAACTACATATATGTTTTTATAAAAATCATATGTTTTCTTTCTGTACATAGCAGCTGCTAAATCTCTTGTTGCATATATTGTAGCTCCATCTGCCTTTTTTATAATACATGGAGGCATGTTGTATTCATCAAGCATAACAACCTTTGCTCCATTACTTTCAGTAAGCAGACCTTTATCTTCAATTTCGTTAACAACTGCATCCATTTTGTCACTGTAAAAACTTTCTCCAGCATAAGAATCAAATTCAACATTAAGCATTTCATAAACCTTTTTAAACTCTTTAAGGCTTAAATCTTTAAATTTAGTCCAAAGCTTAACTTCTTCTTCATTTCCATCTTCTAAAGCTTTAAAATGCATTCTTGCTTCATCTTCTAAAGAAGGATCTTTCTCTGCTTCATCATGAAATTTAACATATATTCTAAGCAGTTCATTTATAGGTTCTTTATGAAGCTTATCTTCATCAACCCATCTTTTATAAGCTGAAATTAGCTTTCCAAATTGAGTACCCCAATCCCCAAGATGATTTATTCCAATACAATTATAACCTTCAAAAGACAATATTTTATATAGCGAATTCCCAATTGATGTAGTAAACAAATGTCCTATATGAAATGGTTTTGCAATATTAGGTGAAGAATATTCTACAATAACATTCTTTCCTTCTCCTAAATTAGATGATCCATACTTATCTTTTTCAGTTAAAATTTTATTTATTGTTTCACTAATAAAAACTGATTTATCCAAGAAAAAATTTAAATATGGTCCTAAATTCTGAACACTTTCAAATCCATCTTTATTGATATTATTCTTAAGCTGTTCAGCTATCATATTAGGTGCTTTTCTCATAACCTTTGACAACTGAAAACATGGAAAAGCATAATCTCCCATTTCAGGCTTAGGAGGTATTTCAATAAGCTTCTCTATAGTTTCAATATCAAGTTCAACATTTTCCTTTATTCTTTCTGCAACTACTTTTTTATAATCCATTTAAGTTCATCTCCCTAATTGTAATTAAGTATTTAAATATACTATACTCGGTCACAAAGTTCTAATAAATTTATGAAAGAAGATTCTTTCCGCCATAATAAACAAATTAATTAGACCTAAATATATATTAAAAGTATATATAATAAACAAAATAAAACCCATCTCCAAAAACAGAGACGGGTAAATTTCATAATACCACTCCAGTTGATTTAAAATCAAATCCACCTCAACACTTTGATACAGTTAAAGTCACACCATACTACTTATTTTTAGCGAAAAATAAAATTTCAATATAAACATAAATTGATTATATGATTACAATTAAAAGATGTCAAGGGAAAAGTTATTAAACTTTACTTTTAACATTTTTTTAGCATAATATTTATTTTGTCGAAATATTTGATATAATATAATAAATATATATTTTTTGTAGATTTTTAAAAAACTATTAATTATTATTTTAAGGAGTATTTTAATGAAAAAAACTATTATTTATATTATATTTTTAGCAATTGTTCTTACCTTAATAAATTTTGTAATTAATGATTTATCAACTAATTCAATTCCTTATGTTCAAAATTATCATTTTCAATATAAGATAGGTGATTCATCTTTTGATGCTAAAGGTGTACCATCTATTGTTAATAATGATTCAACATATAAATGGTATAATTATATATGTCCATATAATGTAGTTCCAAATTCTACAGACAAAACTGTATGGATTAAAGTATCTCTTTCAAATGAAAATCTCAGAGATCCTTCACTTTACTTTAAAACCTTTGATCAAATTTTCGAAGTATATTTAGATAATAAAAAAATATACAGCTTTGGTGATTTTAATAAAATACTTAATCACTCTCCTGGATCTCCTTGGCACATTATAGAACTTCCTGAAAATTATTCAGGAAAAACCTTATATATTAGAATGCATGCACTTAACAAAAATGAAGTAGGATTTATTAATAAATTTGAAATTAATTCAGGAAGTATATTAATAAAAGAAATATTTAAAAATGATTTGTCTTATTTAATACTCATAGTATTATTTATATTTATCGGATTATGTTCTATAATAGTCTATATATTTACAAAATCTAATCATAATTCAAAACCTTTATTTTGGCTTGCACTATGCTCGATATTTTTTGGTATATGGTTGTTTTTACAAACAGATATCAAGCAGTTTTTTATTTTTAATCCAATACTTTGGTCTTATACATCTATAACATTATTATATTTTCTGCCAATATGCTTTTCAATTTTTATTAATTACTTGCTAAATAATAAATATGCATTAATTTTAAATGGTATTATCATATTTACATCTGTATTTATTATAGCAGGATTATTCATGGATGCATTATATATCTTCCCTCTTGTTTTGACAATGCCATATTTTCATGCAATACTTATGCTTGAGGTATTTGTAGTACTATACATTGTTTTTAAAACATTTAAAGCAAATAATAGTGTTGAAAAAATATTTGCTAAATGTTTTGCTGTATTTGCTATTTTTATAATTATTGATGTCGTACGATGGAGAACCTTTGTTGGATCAAATTATCATTTTTTATGTCCCTGGGGAATACTCTTCTATGTTATAAGCATGATTTTTCTTTTAATACATCAGCTTTCTTTAAGTCAGGAAAAAGTAATCTTATATTCTAAAGAAATACAATTAAAAGAAGAAATATTAAATGAAAAGAAAAAACTATTGGAAGAAGCCATAAAGTATGATAAAGTTAAAACTGAGTTTTTTACAAATATATCTCATGAGCTTAGAACACCATTAAATATTATTTTCAGTACAGTTCAACTAATAGAATTATATATAAAAAAAGGTGATATAACTACCCAAAGTAACTCTCTTCCAAAACACATGAAAGTAATGAAACAAAATTGTTATAGACTTCTAAGGCTTGTAAATAACATTATAGATATAACTAAAATTGACTCAGGATATATGAAAGCTTCTTTTCAAAAACTTGATATTGTTTCAACAGTAGAAAACATAACTTTATCAGTAGCTGATTTTATTAAAAGTAAAGGACTTAATTTAATTTTTGATACAGATACTGAAGAAAAATATATGTGTTTCGATTGTGAAAAAATTGAAAGAATTATCCTTAATCTTCTGTCAAATGCAGTTAAATTTTCAAAACCAGATTCAAGCATTATGGTTAATTTGTATGATAATGATGATTCTATTTGCATTATTGTCAGTGATACTGGAATAGGAATGTCACAGGACAGCATTAAATCTATATTTGAAAGATTTGTACAAGCTGATCAGACATTATCTCGTTCTCATGAAGGAAGCGGTATTGGTCTTTCTTTAGTTAAAGCTTTAGTAGAAATGCACAGCGGCACTATATCTGTAGAAAGTGAAGTAGGAAAAGGAAGTAAATTTATTATTAATATTCCTGCAACAATAGTTCCTACATCCAATGAACATCATGAAAATTCTAATATTAATGCAACTTACATTGAAAAAATTAATATAGAATTTTCAGATATATATTATTAAGCATAAGATAATGGGCAATAATAAATTATATTATATAAAATATGAAAAGAGGGCAAACATGATTCAAATTGGAAATTTTAATACATTAAAAATAGTTAGAAAAGCTGATTTTGGTTTTTACTTAGATGCAGGAACAGGAAAAACCTCTGATGATATTCTACTTCCAAATGGAAATACTTTATCACAAGAATTAAATATAGGTGATGAAGTTTCAGCTTTTATATACAGAGATTCAAAAGACAGGCTTATATCAACATTAAAAAAACCTTTAGCTGTTGTTGGACAGCTTGCTTACCTAAAAGTAGTTTCTTCAACAAAAATAGGAAGTTTTGTAGACTTTGGTCTTGAAAGAGATATTCTTGTTCCATTTAAAGAAAAAAGTTATGGTTTAACATCAGGCAAAAGCTATTTATTTTATATTTACCTTGATAAAACACAAAGAATCGCAGCTACCACTAAAATTGATAGTTACCTGACTACAACAGACAAATATAAAATCGGCGACGAAGTAACAGCTGTAATTTATGATTTTCAAACTAATGAAAGTGCTGCTGCAGCTGTTGATAATTTATATAAGGGTGTTATATTAAACACTGAATATTTCATAAAAATAGAATACGGAGATTCATTAAACCTGAAAGTTATAAAAATTTATGACGATGGAAGACTTGGACTTACCCCAAGAAAATCTCCAAAACTTGAAAGATTAAATCTTGAGGAAGAAATTCTTGAATACCTTAAAAATCATGATGGTTTTATGAAATATAATGATAAAAGTTCACCACAAGAAATATATGATGTATTTCATCAAAGCAAAAACTATTTTAAAAATGCTTTAGGCGGCCTTATGAAGCAGGGATTAATAACTCAGGATGAACAAGGCACGAAGCTAAAGCTTAGAGACTAAAGTTCAAAGATTAAAGTTTAAACTTTAATCTTTAAATATCAATGTCAAATATTAATGTTCAAATAAAGTCCATCATATACAACTTTAATTTTTTCAGTTATATATGATGGACTTTATATTTTTTATTTACTTTTAACTCTTATTATACTTTCAACATCTTTAACAGAAGATAATTTTTTAATTTCAGCAATTGCTTTATTAACTGACCCCTCTTGAGTGTTGTGAGTAACAAATACTACAGAAACAACGTCATCTCCAGTTTTGCCCTTTTGAATAACAGAATACAAGCTTACACCGTTATTACCAAACACTGTAGTTAAATCGCCAAGTACTCCAGGCACATCCCTTACAGCAACCCTTATATAATACTCTGAAACAGTCTTTTCCATAGATGCTACTTCTTTATCCCAATAATTGCTTCTCAGACTTACTTTATTTGTACTATTTATGTTATATCTCAAAATGGATATTATATCACTGACTACAGCACTGCCAGTAGGCATATCACCAGCACCTTTTCCATATAACATTAAATCTCCGACAGCATTTCCTTTTATAAATATTGCATTATATGCATCATTAACATTAGCAAGAGGATGTCTGTATGGAATTAATGTTGGATGAACCCTTAATTCAAGAACACCATCATTATCCTTTCCAATTGCAAGAAGCTTAATACAGTAGCCAAGTTCTTTTGCATATTCTATATCTGCTTTGCTTATTTTAGTTATACCTTCTCTATAAACTTTTTTAACATCAACCTCTGTACCAAAAGCTATAGATGAAAGTACAGTAAGCTTATATACTGCATCATACGCTTCTACATCAGATGTTGGATCTGCTTCAGCATAACCTTTATCCTGAGCCTCTTTTAATGCTTCTTCAAACTCCATTCCTTCAAGAGTCATTTTAGTTAAAATATAATTTGTAGTACCATTTATGATTCCCACAATTTCTTCAATCTTATTTGCAGTAAGACTTTCATTTAAGCCATGAATTATAGGAATTCCTCCTGCAACACTGCCTTCAAAATAAAGCATAACTCCCATTTCCTCAGCAAGTGCTAAAAGCTCATCTCCATATGTAGAAATTAAAGCTTTATTTGCAGTAACTACATGTTTTTTATTTTTTA
>JAUZPN010000064.1 GCA_030705885.1 Bacillota bacterium
ATCAGAAATTGTTGGTGGGTCAGAGGCACAGAAGTAAGGAGGGAACAGCAGTTGCCAGATAATATTGGTAAAGTTGTACAGGTAATAGGACCTGTAGTTGATATTAAGTTTGATTCAGACAGCCTTCCAAGTATATATAATGCAATCGAAATTCAGAATGGTGATGCTACAGTTGTTACAGAAGTTGAACAGCATATGGGAGATGATATAGTAAGAACTATAGCATTAGAGGCCACTGAAGGTTTAAAAAGAGGAATGGATGCTAAGGATACAGGAAGCCCAATTAAAGTTCCCGTTGGAAAAGAATCCTTAGGAAGGTTGTTTAATGTTTTAGGTAAAACAATAGATAAAGGTGAGCCTGTAAGTAACAGTATTTTATATCCAATTCACAGGCAAGCACCAAGCTTTGAAGAACAGTCTGTTGAACCAGAAATTTTTGAAACTGGTATAAAGGTTATTGATTTGATAGCACCATATCAAAAAGGTGGTAAAATAGGTCTTTTTGGTGGAGCTGGAGTTGGTAAAACAGTACTTATTCAGGAACTAATAAATAACATAGCAAAAGAGCATGGTGGGTTATCTGTATTTACAGGTGTTGGTGAAAGAACAAGAGAAGGTAATGACCTTTATTATGAAATGAAGGAATCTGGAGTTATTGAAAAAACAGCTCTTGTATTTGGACAGATGAATGAACCGCCTGGAGCAAGAATGAGAGTTGCTCTTACTGGACTTACTATGGCTGAATATTTTAGAGATCAGGGGCAGGACGTTCTTCTATTTATTGATAACATATTCAGGTTTACTCAAGCTGGTTCTGAAGTTTCTGCACTTCTTGGAAGAATTCCAAGTGCAGTTGGTTATCAGCCTACACTTGCTACAGAAATGGGAGCTTTGCAGGAAAGAATAACATCTACAAAACATGGCTCCATAACATCTGTTCAGGCAGTATATGTGCCAGCTGATGATTTAACAGACCCAGCACCAGCTACAACTTTTGCTCACCTTGATGCTACAACGGTTCTTTCAAGAGATATTTCAAACCTTGGTATTTATCCAGCGGTAAGTCCTCTTGAATCTTCTTCAAGAATGCTTGAACCAAGGATTGTAGGAGAAGAGCATTACAAGGTGGCTAATCAAGTAAAAAATATTCTTGAAAAGTATAATGAACTTCAAGATATTATTGCAATACTTGGTATTGATGAATTATCAGATGAAGATAAGTTAGTCGTTTCAAGAGCTAGAAAGATTCAGAGATTTCTTTCACAGCCTTTCTCAGTAGCAGAACAATTTACTGGTATACAAGGTAAATATGTTCCAATAAAGGAGACTGTAAGAGGATTTAAAGAAATTCTAGAAGGAAAACTTGATGATATTCCTGAGGGAGCATTTTTATTTGTTGGAGCTATTGAAGAAGTAAGGGAAAAAGCAAAAACTATGATGAAAGGTTAGGAGTGAGGTAATATGAATGACAAATTGTTACTGAGTATACTTACTCCAGAAAAGCTGCTTTACAGTGGAGAAATTACAGCAGTTGTTTCACAAAATAATGAGGGAAGCTTTGAAATACTTCGTAATCATACTGCATTAGTTACAGTAATTGTCCCTACTATTACTGTATTTACAGAAAAAGATGGCAAAAAATTAAAAGCTTTTACTTCTGATGGAGTTTTGAAAGTGGATAATAATAAAGTAGAAATTTTATGTGAAGCTGCAGAATGGCCAGAAGACATAGATTTGAAGCGTGCAGAAGGTGCTAAAGAGAGAGCAGAAAAAAGGCTTTCTTCAAAAGATACCATAGATACTAAGAGAGCACAGTTTGCACTAAAAAGATCTCTTATGAGAATAAAAGCTAAAAAATAAAGTATAAGACCTAATTAGTTATTTACTGTTAGGTCTTATTTTTTTATATTAATATTATAAAAAATTTTGTATTAATAAATTAAATTTATATTGACACAATGTAATATTTTTGGTGTATTATATATAATATCCATAGCTATTAATTTCATTACAATTAAGTGATATTTATTTGGGTTGAATAAAATCATCTTAGGATATATAATTATCTGTATAACGAGTATAAGATAATAATATACTATCTTTGGTCACAAAGTTCCACTAAATTTCTAAAGGAAGCTTCTCTCTGCTATCATTTATAAATTAAGTTGAACTAAATGTGCCAAAGGAAAGTATAGTTTACAATTTAATATGTGTTACTTTTGCAGTTTAAGACTAACATTAAATAATTGGAACACTATAGAGGGGGGAGTTAAATAGCTTCGGCTATATTATTTATGAAAAAAATTCTTAGAATAGGTTTAGATGTAGGATCTACTACAGTAAAATTAATTATAATTAATATTGATGATGAAATAATTTATAGTAAATATCAAAGGCATTTTTCAGATATAAGAAATACAATTATTGAATTATTAGAAGATGCATATAGTAATTTCAAAAATGAAAAAATTAAAATAATGATCACTGGTTCGGGGGGACTTGCTGTATCAAAGTGGCTGAATATATCTTTTATTCAGGAAGTTATTGCAGGAACAAAGACAATTGAAAAATATATTTCAAGAACAGATGTTGCTATTGAACTAGGCGGCGAGGATGCAAAGATAACTTATTTTGATAATGGTGTAGATCAGAGAATGAATGGTACATGTGCAGGAGGTACTGGAGCATTTATTGATCAAATGGCTTCTTTACTTGAAACAGATGCAGCAGGTCTTAATGAACTGGCAAAAAATTATAAAGTAATATATCCTATTGCAGCAAGGTGTGGTGTTTTTGCTAAAACTGACATACAACCTTTACTGAATGAAGGTGCAGCAAAAGAAGATATTGCTGTTTCTATATTTCAATCTGTTGTAAATCAAACTATAAGCGGACTTGCATGCGGAAAACCAATAAGAGGTAATGTTGCATTTTTAGGGGGTCCGTTATTCTTCCTTTCAGAGCTTAGAAAAAGATTTATAGAAACTTTAAATTTAAGTGAAAGTCAGATTATATTTCCTGACAATTCTCAGCTTTATGTAGCACTTGGAGCAGCTTTAGCCTCTGAAGATGAAAATGAAATAACTTTTACAGAATTAAATAATAGGATTCCTTCTTTGAAAAATGCTTCCGCCAGTGAAGTGGAGAGATTAAGACCACTTTTTATAGATGAAGAGGAATTAAAAACTTTTAAAGAAAGACACAGTAAAAATATTGCTAAAAGAAGAGATTTAAAATCATATAAAGGAAAATGCTTTTTAGGAATTGATGCTGGTTCGACTACTACTAAAGCAGCATTAATTGATGAGGATGGACAAATTTTATACTCATCTTATGGCGGCAATGGAGGAAGTCCTTTAAAATCAGCAATAAAAATATTGAAAGAATTATATGGTTTATTACCTAAAGAAGCGAAAATTGTAAGTTCTACTGTTACTGGTTATGGAGAAGCTTTACTTAAGGCTGGACTTAATGTAGATAATGGGGAAATTGAAACTATAGCACATTACAAGGCAGCAGAATTTTTTCTGCCAGGAGTAGAGTTTATACTAGATATAGGCGGGCAGGATATGAAATGCCTAAGAATTAAAAATGGAGTTATAGACAGTATACTTTTAAATGAGGCATGTTCTTCTGGCTGTGGTTCTTTTATAGAAACATTTGCAAAGTCTTTAAATATGACAGTTCAGGAATTTGCAGCTTCAGCCATTAGTTCAGAAAATCCTGTAGATTTAGGTTCAAGATGCACAGTGTTTATGAATTCGAGAGTTAAGCAGGCTCAGAAGGAAGGAGCTACTATAGGTGATATTTCTGCAGGATTGTCATATTCAGTAATTAAAAACGCACTGCTGAAAGTTATAAAGATAAGAGATCCTAAAGAAATGGGAAATAAAATTATTGTTCAAGGCGGAACTTTTTATAATGATGCTATTTTAAGAAGCTTTGAAATTATTTCTGAAAGAGAAGCTGTTAGACCTGATATTGCAGGAATAATGGGTGCTTTTGGAGCGGCTTTAATTTCTAGAGAAAGATATAAAGAGGGGTTAGAAACTACACTTTTAACAGAAGATAAGCTTAACACATTTAATGCTGAAGCAAGCATGAGAAGATGCGGTTTATGTTCAAATAACTGCCTTCTTACTGTAAATAAATTCCCAGATGGAAAAGAATTTATATCAGGAAACAGATGTGAAAGAGGAGCAGGAATAGAAAGAAACAATAAAGAGGACATTCCTAATCTGTATGACTATAAATATAAAAGGATTTTCAGCTATAAAGCCTTAGATGCAAAAACTGCAAAGAGGGGAACTATTGGTATACCAAGAGTTTTAAATATTTATGAAAATTACCCATTTTGGCATACTTTCTTTACAGAACTTGGTTATAGAGTAGAATTGTCTCCACGATCTTCCAAGAAGATATATGAAATGGGAATAGAAACTATGCCTTCTGAATCTGTATGTTATCCTGCAAAGATTGTTCATGGACATATAATGAGTTTAATTAATAAAGGAGTTAAATTTATTTTTTATCCATGTATTCCTTTTGAAAAGAAGGAGCATATGGAGGCAGAAAACCACTATAATTGTCCTATAGTAACTTCTTATGCAGAAGTAATAAGAACTAATATGGATGTTCTTAAAGAAAAGCAAATTAAATTTATGAATCCATTTTTACCTCTTGATGATAAAAAGAAATTAAAGAAGAGGCTTTTTGAAGAATTAAGTGGAGAAAAAATTTCAAAAAGTGAAATAGATGATGCTGTGGATAAAGCTTGGGATGAAACAGAGAATGTAAGAAGTGATATTCATAAAAAAGGTGAAGAGGTAGTAGAGTATCTTAAAAGAACTGGCAAAAAAGGTATTGTTCTTTCAGGAAGACCATATCACATTGACCCTGAAATAAATCATGGAATACCAAGTGTTATTAATGATTACGGAATGGCTGTTCTTACAGAAGATTCAATAGATCATCTAGGAAATGTGGAGAGACCTCTTAGAATTGTAGACCAATGGGTGTATCATTCAAGGTTATATAGTGCAGCAAGCTTTGTAGCTGAGTGCGATAATTTGGAACTAATACAACTGAATTCTTTTGGATGTGGTCTTGATGCTGTAACTACAGATCAAGTTCAAGAAATACTAAATAATTATGAAAAGATATATACTGTTTTAAAAATAGATGAGGGAAATAATTTAGGTGCTGCAAGAATAAGAATTCGTTCACTTAAGGCAGCTATGGAGGAAAGGGACAAGGATGGCTTTAAACCTGTCAGAGTAGCTCCGCCATTTAAGAAAATATTATTTACTGAAGAAATGCGTAAAAAACATACAATACTGGCACCTGAAATGTCTCCTATACATTTTCAGTTTTTAGAAGAGGCATTTAGAACAAGCGGATATAATGTTGAGATACTTCCGTCTAATGATAAAAAAGCTGTTGATGAAGGACTTAAATATGTTAATAATGATGCCTGCTATCCATCTATAATAACAGTTGGACAGATAATTGAAGCAGTAAAATCAGGTAAATATGATGTTAATAATCTTTCAGTAATTATATCTCAAACTGGAGGAGGATGCAGAGCTACAAATTATATTGCATTTTTAAGAAAAGCACTAAAGGATGCAGGTTATCCAGACATTCCTGTAATATCATTAAATGCAGCTGGTCTTGAAAAGAATCCAGGCTTTAAAGTATCATTATCAATGGCAAATAAGCTTTTAATGTCTATAGTTTATGGTGATCTGCTTATGAGAGTATTACTTAGAGTAAGACCTTATGAGAAGGTTAAAGGTTCAGCAAATTTACTTTATAAGAGCTGGGTCGATAAGTGTAAAGAAAATGTTAAGAATGGTAAGCATAAGATTTTTAAAGAAAATATAAGAAAAATTGTTAAGGATTTTGACAATTTAGACATTATTGATATTAAGAAGCCAAGGGTAGGCTTGGTTGGAGAAATTCTTGTGAAATTCCATCCTACTGCAAATAATAATGCAGTAGATGTAGTTGAAAGAGAAGGCGGAGAGGCGGTAATGCCTGATCTTACTGACTTTTTACTATACTGTTCTTATGATGCAAACTTTAAATATGAGAAACTTTCTGGCAGCAAGAAATCTCAAATAGCTGGAAACTTAGCTATATCAGGTATTGAATATTATAGGAAGGAAATGAAAAAAGCACTAAATACAACAGATAAATTTGGATGTCCGAAAACAATTGCAGAATTAGCTGAGGGTGCTTCTAAAATTCTTTCATTAGGAAATCAAACAGGTGAAGGCTGGTTCTTAACTGCAGAAATGGTTGAATTAATGGAGAGTGGTGTAAGAAATATAATATGTATGCAGCCTTTTGCATGTCTTCCAAACCATGTTACAGGAAAAGGTATGATTAAAGAACTGAAAAGCAGATTTGAGGGTGCAAATATTGTAGCTGTTGATTATGATCCTGGTGCGAGTGAGGTAAATCAGCTTAATAGAATTAAATTAATGATGTCTGTAGCTTTCAAAAATTTGAGCAGAGATGGTAAAATCGATTTTGAGAAAGCACTTGAGGAAGCTGCAAGTAATAGATGCATTGAACTAGGAGAATAAAAAATGAATATATTAACAAAAGATAAAAATACTAAAAAAAGTATTTTAGCTGATTCTGCATTACTTTTAGTAGCATTAATCTGGGGTGGAGGATTTGTAGCAGTCAAGGATGCATTAAATAATAATATTTCTCCATTCTATTTAATGTCAATGAGATTTTTAATAGGCAGTGTTATTTTAAGTGTTGTTTTTTATAAAAAGTTTATAAAGATAACTAAAAAGGAAATGACAGCTGGTGCTATAATAGGAATTTTTTTATTTGGTGGTTTTGCATTTCAGACAATTGCATTAAAATATACTGTTCCAGGAAAACAGGCTTTTATTACTGGAACATATGTAGTTATGGTTCCTTTTTTTGAATGGATAATTTACAGAAAGAATCCTGGATGGGGTCATATTATTGCAGCAGTTATGACATGTATTGGAATTGGATTACTTACATTAAATCAGCAGTTGTCTGTAAATTTAGGAGATATTTTGACATTAATATGTGCTGTATTTTTTGCACTTCATATTATTGCTATAGGAAAGTTTTCTAAGGGCTGTGATACTATAATTTTATCAATTGTACAGCTTTGGACTGCAGGTTTTATTTCATTAGCTTGTGCTGTTATTTTTGAAAAGGTGCCATCTAGTATTTCTTTCAATGCATTCTTAGGTGTTATGTATCTGGCTGTATTTAGTACTATGTTAGCTTTCCTTATGCAGACTGTAGCACAGAAATATGCATCACCAGCTCATGCAGCAATAATTTTAAGCCAAGAATCTTTATTTGGCTGTATTTTTTCTGTTATACTATTAGGAGAAAATTTTACAGTTAAAATGGTGTTAGGATGCGTAATAATATTCTTTGCTATACTAATGTCAGTTTTAAGAAGCAGTAAATAAATAGATGAACCAAAGTGTAATTTTTATTATAAAATTAATAAGAGTATTATAATTTGTTTGATAATTTAATATATTAGCTCTTGATTTGTTAAAGATATTAATATATAATAATTATAAAATAAAATAGTAAATATTATCTATGATGAGGAGAGTATATGTAAGAATTTTTTACAGCGAATTAGGGAGAGTGTGAGCCTGATAAAAAGCTTATATTGAAGAACACCTCTGAGATGCTAACCGAAATGAAAAGAGTAGGCTTAGCTGGCAGGTTTTCCGTTAAAAAAACTAGGTATCGTAACATATTTGTTTCCGTACTGAAAAATATAAACATAGGGTGGCTTATGGGATTTTACTCCGTTCCTTTATATATTGGGAACGGAGTTTTTATGTTTTTTAAAATAATTCTAATTAATGGAAATTTTATTAATTCATATTACAAGATATCTTGAAGTCGAAATTAATAATAACTATACTTTCCACAATCCCATTTAGTTTTAATTAATTTGTAAGTGACAGTGAGGAGAAACTTCTTTTAGAAACTTAGTGGAACTTTGTGACAGAGAATAGTATATATTGAGAAAAAAACTAGGAGGTCAAAAAAATGGAAAGAACTTACGTGTCTGATGTGAAAGACAGCAAAGAAGAATTATTAATGGTAAAAGGCTGGATACATAAAATTCATGATTTAGGAAAGATAATATTTGTGCAGTTGAGAGATAAGACAGGAATTATCCAGCTCGTTATTGATGAGAAAATGAAAGAAAATATCAGACTTGAAATGAGTATTGAAGCTGTAGGTGAAAGGCTTGAAAATGATAAAGCACCTGGAGGAATTGAAATACAAGTAAAAGAGTTAAATATTATTGGAAATACATATTATGATATATTACCTTTTGAAATAAATCAGCGAAAGATAACAGCTTCATTAGAAAGCCAATTAGATAACAGAACAATGAGTCTTAGAGCACCAAAGCAGAGAGCAATTTTTAAAATTCAGGATGAAATACAGACAGCGTTTAGAAATTACCTAAAAAGTAATAATTTCACAGAAATACATACTCCGAAGATTATTTCCTCAAGTACAGAGGGAGGTTCAGAAATGTTTACTGTAAATTATTTTGACAGAAGAGCATTTCTTGCACAAAGTCCTCAATTTTATAAGCAGCAGCTTGTAGGTGCTGGGTTTGAAAGAGTTTTTGAAATTGCACCTGCATATAGAGCAGAACTTCATAATACATGGAGACATTTAAATGAGTATATAAGTATGGATGTTGAAATGGGCTTTATAAAAGATGAATTTGATATAATGGATATTGAAGAGGGATATTTAAGATATTTATTCTCATATTTAAAAGAGAATTCGCAAAAAGAACTTAAAATGTTTGATGTAGAGCTTCCAGAAACATTAAATATACCAAGAATCCCATTAAGTGAAGCTCAAGATATTCTGCTTGAGAAGTACAACAAGAGATCTCCTGTAGGAAATATTGATGCAGAAGGAGAAGTACTTTTCTCTAAATATGTTAAAGAGAAATATGACAGTGATTTTGTATTCTTAACAAAATATCCCATTTCAAAAAGACCGATGTATACTATGCCTGACAGTGATATACCAGGTACTACAAGAAGCTTTGACTTAATATATAAGGGCCTTGAAATAACTACTGGAGGTCAAAGAATACATGATTATGAAATGCTTAAAAATAATATTATTAAATTTGGATTAGACCCTGAAGATTTCCGTTTTGTATATCTTGATTCATTTAAGTTTGGAATGCCGCCTCATGGAGGTTTTGCAATTGGACTTGAAAGAATTACAATGAAAATATTAAATCTTGAAAATATAAGACAAGCAACTTTATTCCCTAGAGATATGAAAAGGCTTGAACCATAATATTGATGTCTGCTAAGAGTGTGCAGCTTGGGATAGTATAAAATATGCAAGGAGGAATAAAAATGAAAATTACTATAGAAGAAGTTAATTATATTGCAAAGCTTGCAAAACTTTCATTAACTGAAGAAGAAACTAAAAAAATGGCAGAAGAATTTGAAGGCATTTTGACAAATTTTGAGTCATTAAATAAATTTGACTTAAGTGATATTGATTTAAATTATAAAGATGAAAATTTAAAACCTTTATTGAGAAAAGATGAAACAAGTGTATTTGAAGATAAGAAAAAATTATTTCAGAATGTAAAATCTTTAAGAGATAACTATATAGAGGTTCCTAAAATAATTGAATAGGAGGTCATTTTAAGGATGAATATTGAAACACTTACATTAGAAGCTATAAGAGATGGAATAAGAGAAAGAAACTTTACTTCAGAAGAAGTTGTTACTGCTCTATTTGATAGAATAAAGCTTATTGAGCCAAAGGTTAATGCTTATATTACATTATGTGAAGAGGAAGCACTAGCTCAATCAAAATTAATTGATAAAAAAATTGAAAATGGTGAGAAAGTTGGAATTTTAGCAGGTGTTCCTATAGCAATAAAGGATAATATCTGTACGGATGGAATTAAAACAACATGTGCATCTAAAATGCTTGAGGATTTTATTCCTCCATATGATGCATTTGTAATTAAAAAACTAAAAGAAGCAGATGCAATTATTATTGGAAAGACTAATATGGACGAATTTGCTATGGGTTCTTCAACAGAAAATTCAGCTTTTAAGAAAACAAAGAATCCATGGGATTTAGAAAGAGTTCCTGGTGGTTCTTCAGGAGGTTCAGCATCTGTTGTAGGAGCATGCATTGCACCAGCATCATTAGGATCTGATACAGGAGGATCTATAAGACAGCCAGCAGCTTTTTGCGGTGTAGTAGGTTTAAAGCCTACCTATGGCCTTGTTTCTAGATTTGGACTTATAGCATTTGGATCTTCATTAGATCAAATAGGACCATTATCAAAAAATGTTAGAGATAATGCTCTTATTTTAGAAGTTATACAAGGTCATGATCCTTTAGATAATACTTCTACAAAAAATGAAATACAAAAAGAATATTTAAAAACAATAGACAGCGGCGTAAAAGGAATGAAAATAGGAATTCCTAGACAATTTTTTAAAGACGGATTAGATAGTGAAATATCTGAAGCAGTACTAAATGCTATAGAAAAGTATAAAGAATTAGGTGCTGAAGTTGAAGAAATAGATTTGCCAATAACTGAAGAAGGATTATCAGCATATTATATTATTTCTTCTGCTGAGGCAAGTTCAAATCTAGCACGTTTTGATGGAATAAGATATGGCTTTAGACCTCAAAATTTTGAAAGTGTAGATGAGCTTATTGAACAATCTAGGAGTCAAGCTTTTGGTGCAGAGGTTAAAAGAAGAATAATGCTTGGAACATATGCTTTATCTTCAGGATATTATGATGCATATTATAATAGAGCACAAAAGCTTAAGAAAAAAATATCAATTCAGTTTAAAGAAGCTTTTGAAAAATATGATGTTCTTTTAAGTCCTGTTTCTCCTGTGCTGCCTTTTAAATGTGGTGAAAAAACTAATAATCCATTAGAAATGTATCTTGCAGATATATATACAATAAATGTAAACTTAGCTGGAATACCAGCACTTTCGCTGCCTTGTGCATTTAGTAAGAGTGGTCTTCCTATAGGCCTTCAGATTATTGGTTCTCATTTTGGAGAAGATAAAATATTCAAAGCTGCATATGCACTTGAAAAATCTCTTGGAATTACGGGAAAAACTCCTGTTTTATAAAAATTAAATTTGATAAAAATACAAAACCTTTTCAAAAAATTTAATATTATGTGTTACAAACTTTTATGAACTTCAAAAATTAACATATGAATTTTGAAAAGTCTTATAAACTGAAAGGAGTAAAAGCGGTTATGAGTTATGAAACAGTAATCGGTCTTGAAATACATGCTGAATTAAATACTAAATCTAAGATATTTTGTTCTTGCTCAACAAAATTTGGATCAAAACCTAATGCAAATACTTGTCCTATATGTTTAGGAATTCCAGGAACTTTACCAGTTCTTAATGAAGAAGTAGTTAGACTTGCTGTAAAAGCAGGTACAGCACTAAACTGTAAAATTAATAAGTTAAATAAAATGGATAGGAAGAATTATTTTTATCCTGATCTTCCAAAAGCATATCAAACATCCCAATATGACCTTCCAATGTGCAGTGGGGGATATGTTGAATTTGAATATGAAGGGGACAAAAAGAAAGTCCGTTTAAATAGAATTCATATAGAAGAAGATGCTGGCAAGCTGGTACATCTTGAGGAGGAAGAAGTATCTCTTATAGATTATAATAGAGTTGGAGTACCATTAGCTGAAATAGTAACTGAGCCTGATATGCGTTCGCCACAGGAAGCAGTTCAATTCTTAAGAACTTTAAAGGCAATTCTTGAATATAGTGATATATCTGATTGTAAAATGGAACAGGGTTCATTAAGATGTGATGCTAATATTTCTATAAGAAAAGTTGGAAGTGATGTATTAAATACTAAAGTCGAAATTAAAAATATTAACTCTTTTAAGGAGTTACAAAAGGCTTTAGAAAAAGAAGAAAAGAGACAGAGGGAACTTTACAGTTTTGGCGAAGAATATAAAATTAAACAGGAAACAAGAAGATGGGACAGCGGAAAAGGCAAGACTGTGCCTATGCGTTCTAAGGAAGATGCTCATGATTATAGATATTTTCCAGAACCAGATTTAGCACCTATTATTGTTTATGATGAACAAATTGAAGAAGTAAAGAATAGTTTGCCTGAAATGCCTGATAAAAAAGAAATTAGATTTATAAATGAATATGGAATATCTCAAAATGAAGCTGAAATTATTGTAGATGATAAAGCTTTAGCTATATATTTTGAAGAGACTTTAGGTTTTGGAGCAAGTCCAAAGGCTACAGCAAATTGGATTTTAGGTGATATTTTAAGACTGCTTAAAGATAAGGAATTAGATACATCAGAAATTCCTGTGAAGCCTGAAGATTTATTTAAATTAATGAAAATGATAGATGAAGGCAAGATTAGCAATACAGTTGGAAAAGAAGTCTTTGAGGAAATGTTCAAAACCGACAGAAATGCTGATGCAATTGTTGCTGAAAAAGGTTTAACACAAATCAGCAGTACTGATGAATTAGAAAAAATAATAGAAGATATATTTGAAAAAAATCCACAATCTATAAGTGATTATGCTGCTGGAAAAACTCAATCAGCAGGATTCTTGATGGGTCAGGTTATGAAAGCTACAAAAAGTAAAGCTAATCCTAAAGTTGCAAAAGAGCTAATTGAGAAAAAGCTTAAAGAAAAAATATCATAAATTTTATAATGTATTAAAGACACCATTAAGAATGGTGTCTTTAATATATTATAAAAGTTTTTTGCTTTAATTTAACAATTATTAACGTAGCTGTTAATAATATCAGAACAAATACTTGAAAGACCAACTATTTCGCAGCCAATATCATAAATTTTAGAATCTGAAAGCTTTTCAGAACGAACAATTTTTACAACACAGTAAATAGAAGCAGATGTTGGAATATCTAATCTGCAATTAAAAAAATAATCTACTGGCAGATTTATTTTGCTTTGAAATCCAACTCCTGTTGATGATATATTAGTTACAAGTATTTCAATGTCTTTCAATTCAATTAGCTGCTGTTCTCCAGACCTATAAAGCGAGGAAACACTTATCTTTGAATTAAAAGGAACCCTTTTGCCTTTTCTTCTTTCATTCATAATAGTTAGGTTTAAAACCTTATATCCCCCTTCTAGAAAATTAATATATAATTTTACAAAATCTTTTCCCTTATTTAATAATAACATATAAATATGAAAAAATATATGTTTTTTTGTCTTGAATAAAAAATAATTATAAAGTAAAAGATATATTTATTATAATTCCCGTTTTTGAAATAGCATTTTTGTCGATATTACTATCCTCAGTTACAAAGTTCCAAGAAATTTATATATGAACAAATAATGGCCATTCTTTTTCTGTCATCAGAAAATCGTTGATATTTGAACTTTATATTTTAATTAAGTGGAACTAAATGTGTCCAAGAAAGTTATATGTAAAGATATGTACAAGGAGGTTTTAAAAATGAGTAAAACACCTATTAAAAAGGTAATTAAAGCAAAAATAAAAGCTAATAGAGAGCTTTCTGATTTTGAAAAAATGAGGGAGAAAATTAAGTATGAAATTGCTGATGAATTAGGACTTAGTGAAAAGGTAAAAAAATATGGATGGAGTGATCTTACATCAGAAGAAACAGGAAGAATAGGCGGTATAATGAATAAAAGAAAGAAGGAATTACATCTTCCTAAAAATAAAGATATTGAATAGCATCTTATTGATTTTTTAATATTAAAAAAGCTGTAAACTTGACTAATTTGATAAAAAAATATATATTATATACAAATAAATCTTTTTAAGAATTTTTGGTCACAAAGTTTATGCGAAGCAAAAGGTGGTTTATTTTTAAAAAGCCGTTATAATTAGAAAATAAAAAGTGGGAGAAGAGATTGGATACTTATAAACAGTTTGCACAAATATATGATGAATTAATAAATGAGGATATTAATTATGAAAAATGGTCTAATATCATAATTGATGAAGTTGATAACAATGGTATAGGTAAAATAGATTATCTTGATTTAGCCTGTGGAACAGGAAACTTAACAATAGAAATAGCAGAAAAATTTAGAAATATCTGGGCCGTAGATCTGTCAGAGGATATGTTGATGGAAGCTTATGATAAATTAAAATCAAAAGGAATAAAAGCAAAGCTTGTATGTCAAAATATATGCCAATTAAATTTAAATAAGCAGTTTGATCTCATAACTTGTTCACTTGACTCAATTAATTATATTATTAATGATAATGATATAAAAAATTTATTTTTGAATATTGCAAATCATTTAAAACCAAATGGTATATTTGTTTTTGATATAAATTCGTATTATAAGTTAACAGAAATATTAGGCAATAATACTTTTAATTATGATAATGATGAAGTTGTTTATATATGGGAAAATAATATTGAAAATGATATATTAGAAATGTATCTTACTTTTTTTGTAAAGAATGAGAGGGATAATATATATAAACGATTTGATGAAGAACATATAGAAAGAGCTTATAAAGAAGAATATATAGAAAAGCTTATAATGGATTCAGGTCTTGTTATTTTAAATAAGATTGATAACTATGAGCCTAAATGTATAAATGAAAAAACTGAAAGAATAGTTTATTTTGTAAAGAAGATTTAAGATTGGAGAGGGAAAATTGGATAAATTAGTTATTGCTACAGCACATGATGGAGATATAAGAGTAATTGGAGCTGTAACTACTGAGCTAGTAGAAGAAGCTGTTAAAATACACAATTGTGCACCTACAGCTGCTGCTGCATTAGGCAGAATGCTTACAGCAGGAAGTTTGATGGGTTCTATGTTAAAGTCGGAAAAGGATGCACTTACATTGCAGATATCTGGAGGAGGAAAAGCTGGAACTGTTGTTGTAACAGCTCATTCAGATGCTGGTGTTAAAGGTTATATTGGAAATCCTTCAGTAGATTTGCCGCTGAATAGTAAGGGGAAGCTGGATGTTGGAGGAGCAATAGGTACTGAAGGAAAATTAACAATAATAAGAGATATGGGATTAAAGGAACCTTATGTAGGCCAGGTTAATATATGTACAGGCGAAATTGGAGAAGATTTGGCATGTTATTTTACTTATTCTGAGCAGACACCTTCGGCAGTTGGTCTTGGAGTACTAGTTAATCCTGATTCAAGCATAAAAGCCGCAGGAGGATTTGTCATTCAAATGATGCCTGGAGCAGATGAACTTCTAGCAGATATGTTAAATTATAGAGTGCAGGAAATACCATCAATTACAGAGTTTATTGTAAAAGGAATGTCAATAACTGATATACTTAATTACATTTTTGAGGACATGAATTTAAAGATTGCTTGTGAAATGGTACCAAAATATAAATGTGATTGTTCAAGAGAAAGAGTTGAGAAAGCATTTATTAGTATTGGCAGAAAAGATCTTGAGGAAATATATAGTGAAGGAAAAACTGAAGAATTAGAATGTCATTTTTGTAATAAATCATATTTATTTAATCATGAACAAATAGGAATTCTGTTGAAATCATTAGACTGAATTTTGTAATTATACTATCCTTGGTTACAAAGTTCCAATAAATTTCTAAAAGAAGCTTCTCCTCGCTATCATTTACAAATTAATTGGAACTAAATGTGACGAGGAAAGTATGATAAGCTGTTTATAAAAAAAATAAAAATAAAAATATAAAATTTGTGTTGACAAATTAGAAATGTCCATATATAATAATATTTGTCTTCAAGAGAAGTATGTGGGCGCATAGCTCAGCTGGGAGAGCATCTGCCTTACAAGCAGAGGGTCACAGGTTCGAGCCCTGTTGTGCCCAC